>NZ_QGAD01000012.1:0-146310 GCF_005233705.1 Paenibacillus sp. CFBP13512
AAAACTATAATAAAGAATAGAATAAAAGATTTGAAAAAAAAATCAATAAGTGGGTGGTGTTTAAATATGAGTATGAAAAATATAAATTTTGAAAGTTTTCTTGAAGAAAGTGTTAATCAATTGAATGAGTATACTCAGGGAAATACAGAACATGTCGAGGTTGTCACTTATAAACTACGTGATTTACCCGAAATTGATTTTGCCTTAGTTAAAGAGTTAAGAAAAGATCTAAATGCTACGCAAAAAACATTCGGTGATGTGCTTGGTGTATCTACACGTACAGTAGAGTCTTGGGAGATCGGACGTTCTCTTCCTAATGGATCTGCTACTCGGTTAATGCAACTCATGTTAGCTAACCCTTCTATCAAACAATCTTTTAAACAAACGATTGAGAATGAGAATCTAACAAAAAGAGAAAAATCATTCAGTTAAACAAATTTAAATATTTTCTAAAAATAAGGTTTCAGTGTACTAAATTTATATCTATATAAGTTAACCCCAGTAATGGAAATGTTTAAATATCCTTTACTGGGGTTTTATAATACGAATTGTAGTGGTACAGGCAACTTTTTTACTTATTACATACTTTCTAGGATTGAATTGCAATATAAATCTTCACTTCCGCTTGCTCTGGATTTGCTGTCGATTCATACACTTCAAAATCTCCTGTATATGTCCGCACTTCAGAAGCATGTTCAAAATAATTCCAGATCGTGCCCCATGTCTGAGCTACTGTCTCAAATACAGGCCCTTTCGATGTCGTAAATACCATATACCGGCTAGCAGGGACGGTGATCTCTAATTGCCGTTGTCTGGTGATCGGTTGCTCCAAATGATCGTCTGCTTGTTGCCCGATCACCACCGTATACGCCCCATTAGCATCACTTTCATAATCGGTATACAGCGCATAGGTTGGAGCATGCTGCGAAGATGCCGAAGGATGCTGGGCTTTATCATGTAAGTAGGATGCCCATAACTGCGGTAAGCGAGCATTAGCAATTCCTAATTCATCTACATTCGTAGTGCGTGTACCCATCCCATGTACGACAAAAGCAGGTAAGTCGATAATCGTCGTTGTCGCTACTGTATTCATTATTCATCCCTCTTTCTGTTCTTTGATCTCAAGTATACAGAGGGAATATAGACAACAGTCTGTCTAGTTAGAATAACTGTCGATGACTTTTTGCGCTCGTCCAATTAATTCTGGAATCAGTTCCGTAGGAGTCTGAATACGAACCTGATCTCCAAAGCTCAATAACATATTATAGAACCAATCATCGATTATAAAAGCACCTTGAACTTCAATACGTCCATCCGATTGCAACGAAATCCAATCAGGATCAAACATATCATTTAGACGATAGCGCACTTGAGCGCCAAATAATAACGTTACGTTTTGCCGTTGTTCTTCATAAGTGTTGCTATTGTTCCATTGATACTGATCCCAATCAGGAATCGCCCGTGGATTAAACGAATCCTGTGTACATTCTAATTCTAATATACGAGACAGGCGGAATAAGCGAAATTCTTCGCGTAATGTACAATAAGCATGCAGATACCAGACATATCCTTTTAAAATCAAAGCAAACGGTTCGACAGCTCGTTCACTTTCAATGCCATTTGTATTGAGATAGTGTAGATGTACTTTGTATGTATTCGTGATCGCTTCGCGCAATAGATTCACTTTGTCACGTGTTGCTGGATTTTGCCCCCACGGATTGAAGTCAAACACAATGCCTGCATGTTGAATCGGTGTCTGCATCCGATCTGTCGGTCGAAGTAACGCCTGCACTTTATCCAGTAAAGTCGCAAACATCTGATCATTAAATACAGTAGTCATGCCTTTTACCGCAGAGATCATCGCATCAATCTCGCTTAAGGTTAGAAATTGACGAGCAATCGTATACTGCTCCATAATCTCAAATCCACCTGTTGTTCCTTGATGAGCAACGATTGGAATACCTGCTTGACTGAGCGTATCAATATCTCGATAAATGGTTTTGGTCGATACTTCAAAGCGTGTGGCTAATTCTTTGGCACTGATTCGTTGTCGATTCAGTAACAGTACAGTGATCGCAAGTAATCGATCTATTTTCATAATGTCTCCTTACCTCTTAGCGCTTGGCAATTAAAGCGCGACATCTTCTAGTGCAGTCAAAAGTGATTTTTGCAAAGCAAAATATCTTACGATTTTGTCTTCGCTACATATTCACTTTGTAATAGAGCAAATACTGCAAGATCCACATACTTCCCATTTTCATATTCATGTTGTCTAAGTAGACCTTCTTGTACAAATTCTAACTTTTCCATCAGACGGATCGAGGCTTGATTCTTCGGTTCGATTTTGGCTTCAATTTTATTCAGTTCCATCTGTTCAAATCCGAACTGAATAATACGCAAAGCAACTTCTTTCATAATCCCTTTGCCCCAATACGCAGAAGATAGATCATAACCTAGTTCAGCCCGATGATGCTCTTGTTCATATCCTAGAAATCCGCATGTTCCGATCACTTTGGTATGCTCACGATCTTCAATCATCCAGCGTAACCCTGATTGTTCTGCAAAAATACGTGTATACCATTTCATCTCATCCAGTGCTTCATCCACCGATGTAAATGGAGTAAATGGCATATATTCAACTACAGCTTCATCCGCATACAATTCGTATAGATCATGACTATCTTCAGGCTGTGCTTGTCTTAATACAAAACGTGATGTCTCTAACTGGGGAAACTGTTCAAATGCAAATAAGTCGCTCATAATGATCGGTATACTCCTTTTAGGTGATGTATTGTGTTGGACAAATGCTTCTATGTGTTATCTGTACCGTTACAGTTAGGGGATTTAGGCCGCCCAAGGTATCTCATCTTCTCGTATACTACATATAGTTCTACTCTTCCTATTTTACCATTCTAATTCCATTACATTTAATATAATTGAGGTGAGTATCTATGTACACATTATCTACAGCAGAAATTCAAATGTATCTAAAGCAATTAGGTATCGAAGACATTCAACCCCCTACGTTAACCTATCTCTTCCAACTGCATCAAGCTCATATACGACGCTTTTCCTGGCAAACCGTCGATATTTTCACAGGGCATCCGGCAAGTATAGATCTTGAGCAATCGATTCCTTTACTGTTAAGCGGACGAAGTGGATATTGTTTTCATCTTAACGGAGCATTTAGTACATTGTTACGTTCTCTAGGTTATCAGGTAGACTGGCATCGTGCAGGGGTACAACCTTTAGGGACAGAGCCACGTATTAATTCGTTTCATCTGGGGCTAACTGTTCATATCGAAGATGAGCAAGGCATAACTCAACCATGGATTATTGATGTAGGACTAGGTGATATGCCATATACGCCACTGCCTTTGAGTTATGGTGCTTACGCTCAATCTCCTTTTCAATATCAAGTGGCTGCTTCCAGTATTGATCCCAAAGGATGGCGGTTAGAGCATGATGCTCGTGCTTCGATTGTCGGTGTGGATATTGATCATCAAGTGGTATCCGATCTCGAACCTTTTCAAGCGAATCATGAATTCTACAGTCGCTCTGCGCAGTCTCCATGGTTTGATGTATTTCTTTTGCGCCAGCGTGATGAACATGCCAGTCACGAATTACGTGGATGTATGCTCAAAACAATTGATGTTACAGGGGTTCAGCATACTGAAATTACCAATCAAAAAGACTGGATAGATCAATTACATGATGTGTTCGGTGAGTCATTGAGCCGCTATAGTGCTGTTGAAAAAGATGATATCTGGAAACGAGTACAGCAAGCACATGAACAATGGAAACAGACCAAAGGGTTACCAAGCTATTCGTAAATCATTATCTACAAACGTAGATACTATATCTAAAAAAGACTAAAAAGCCACTCCTGTATCGGGAGTGGCTTTGCTGTTTGTATACATGTATTTTGATTACGAATGCAATTGCTCTGCAACTACGGTAAATGTTTTGGGAATCCCTTTGTCAAACACTTCTGATGATTGATTAGGCAATTCTTCGAGTACTTTGATCATCAGACCGGATGTCGCTACTGCTGTCACAATCTCACCAATCGTCCACTGACGTAAATACACTTTTTGCTCGTCTTTGTCCGCTTGATCGGATTCGGCATACTTGGAATACGAGACCGCTTTTTCTGTTAATGAAGTATCAAAGTAATCGCCTGTTACTTTGTGCTTACGGATATTAGCGGTTGTGCCTTTAGACGTAATCAGCTTGGTTGAGATCGGATGGAAATCTTGTAATACCAATCGTCCACCTGAAGCAAGCAAGCTGGATACCACATGGAATAATGGCTGTAAGTCAGTAAAATAATGCAAAATTCCAAATTCCATAAAGACAATATCATATTGATGGTTAAGCTCATTTAATGGCAATTGCAACACATCCGACACGATATACTGCAAAGGTACGCCTGCGGCACGTGCCAAATCTTGAGCATACTGCTCATTTTCAGCCGAGAAATCAACGATTGTTAGTTCAGCACCAAGTAGCGCTAAAGCCACCGCTTTATTGCCATTAGAACCAAGTAAATTGATGATTTTTTTGCCTTGTATATGTTCTTCCATATGTTTAAAAGCAGTACCGATCCGTTTTTGCGGATCTTGTTTGATTTTCTCAGCCGCTTCTTCAGGTGTACCAAAGCGGTTAACCCATGATTGATACGTACCGTTGTTCCATGCATTCTTATTCTGTTGCGATGATTCCATAACAAACCCTCCATAATAGGCATAACGCGCAAAAATATTATTTTACCTATCGTACCATCTTATTGATGGGTGTAGTTATTTTTATCGCTTTTTATTGAATTTAGATCTAGCGGTGCTGGATGTATATCATCTGTATCATGACTCATTGGCATCGATAACTAGAACTTCATTTCCAATTAGCGATATAATAGTCTATATGTATACCGAACGTTAGCAACAGGAAAGGACGTGACTTCATCTGTGTCCGATACAATGTCTTATTCATTTTCTCGAAATCAACTCTGCTTTTGTGGAAGCGGGCAAAAGCTGAAACATTGCCATAAAACAGCTGCACCGGATAGTCGTGCTGCTCATCTGTATCACCTGTACCAAGAAGTCGATCAGACGATCGAAGATTATCGGACGACAAGTGTACAGCAACCTCCTTGTTCGGCTGGTTGCCGGGCTTGTTGTTCAGATTATGTGCCGATCTCCCAAGTGGAATTTGAATTGTTATTGATCTATATGAAGCGCAATTGGAGTCAGGCTGATATTCAACAAGCTTTTGCCAAAGCCGCTACCGATTGGGAAACATTTCGTATCGAGAATCCACCGATGTATGCTTCATTAGCCCATCCTACCAGTACAACTGAAGAATTGGATGCGATTCGTCATTATGCTACACGTAATAGTTTTGCTTGTCCTTTATTAGATGCGGAAAAAGGGACTTGTCGTGTGTATCCTGTACGTCCCTTTATTTGCCGAACACATGGAAGTTCGCATACCTTTTATGGCACATGGAAAGAGCGTCTTCGTCCTGAAAAAATATGCGAATATATTCCCGGTGGCAAGCCTCATCGCAAAATCACGCCTAATATTGCAGATCGTTGGAGCGAATATGAACGCGTTGCTGATGTGATGATTGGACCGAAGCGCCGTCCGCTACGCCAATATCCGATTATGTACTGGTTAGTGTTATACGCCAAGCATGGTGGCGGTGTCACAACAGATATTGGTAATCTGGATAACTTTGAACTTTCGTTGCAAGATCATAATGATAAAATGGCTCAATATACAGGCAAATAAAAAAAGAGCAACGATAATTAGCTATCGTTGCTCTTTTTTCAATTATTTCTTGTGCGTATACTCTGCGTTAGCTTTGTTTAACATGGATTTCCAATCGCTAAAATCAGTCTCACGATTCACATGGCGATCAAATAGTTCGCCTTCGACATTCTGAATTTCATCTAGCGTATCCGCTTGGAAGTTACCTTTTTTCAAAAATTCTTCAAAGCTTTTCAAACTAGAGTATTTGCTCATAAACGTTGGATTAAACAACATATCTAAAGATACATATCCTTCGCCCTGTGCTTCTTTTTGCCCTTGCAAATCTTTCAACAAATCTTCCATTGACATCGGTTTTTGCTTTTTCAAATGACCACTCCTATATTGGGTTTTAGCAATAGATAACTTTCGTTCGATTGCAAACATCTTGTTATTGTAAGCTATTCCAACAGAAAGCACCATACTTCTACATCTAAAATAGAATGTAGATACTTACTATGACTTCTTCTATAACATACTTCTTCTTATTATACCATTAACCGCTGTAGATACCCAGAAACAGATCGCAGAAATTATCCATCGCTCATTGTACAATAGATAAAGATGATGGTGACAAATAGGAAAAAACCTTCAGCGTCACATATACGGTTACGTATAGATGCTTTACTGAAGGTGATAGGGATCTTTATTTATTGCTTGCTTCCCACTCTGCCACTTCGGCACGAACCAGTGGAGCTACTTCTTTACCTAACAATTCGATTCCATGCATAACTTGATCATGTGGCATCGTGCCGACGGGTGCATGTAAAAAGAATCGAGTAATCCCAACCTGTTTACGCAAATTAATAATTTTGCGAGCGACTGTAGCTGGATCACCTACATAAAGCGCACCTTGCTCACTACGTGCAGCATCAAAGCTATTGCGTGTATAAGGACCCCATCCACGCTCTTTACCAAGTTTATTCATACTTTGTTGTGTAGAAGGGAAAAATTGCTCTACAGCGAGTTCTGTTGTATCTGCAATAAATCCATGGGAGTGACAAGCAACAGACAATGTTGAAGCATCATGTCCAGCGTGCGCTGCTGCTTTGTAATACAGCTCAACCAATGGAGCGAATTGAGCAGGTTGTCCGCCAATAATGGCTAGGACTAACGGTAAGCCTAACATACCTGCACGGATCACAGACTCTGTATTACCTCCACTACCTATCCATACTGGCAATAACTCTTGTACAGGACGTGGATAGACACCTAGATTATGAATAGCAGCACGATGCTGTCCCTGCCAGCTTACTTTTTCAGAAGCTCTAATTTTTAATAGCAAATCTAACTTCTCATCAAACAATTCATTATAATCATCCAGATCATAGCCGAATAATGGGAACGATTCGATAAAAGAACCCCGTCCTGCCATAATCTCAGCTCGTCCATTCGAGATACCATCCAATGTCGCAAAATCTTGAAATACACGCACAGGATCCGCTGAAGAAAGAACGGTAACTGCACTCGATAAACGAATACGCTCAGTTTGCGAAGCCGCAGCAGCTAAAATAACCGCTGGTGAAGAAGCCGCATAATCTTCCCGATGATGCTCCCCTACTCCATATACATCCAATCCCACTTGATCAGCGAGTACGATCTCTTCTACTACTTCACGAATACGTTGTGCATGACTCATCACTTCACCAGTTTGTGCATCGGGTGAAGTTTCTACAAATGTGCTTATGCCTATTTCCATGGAAAAATTCCCTGCTTTCTTATTCTATTTATTTTTATCTATATCGCTATAAATTTGTTATTTACTAACTTTACAAGTAATATCTTTATATTGAACCTTTTTTAGATGAATATCAAGTCTTTTATAACAAATATAGATAAAAAGAAGAATAAAAAAGCAATCATTCATAGGATAATGCGTCCTGACCTATTTTTTGTAACGTATGCATCACTTGCTGATAGGGCGAAGGTCCATAACTAATTCGGGATACTCCCCATGATGATAATTCTTTCAATGAAGGGGTGTCTGTAGTAAACATAATATTGATCGGTAATGGAGAGTGAGTACATAACATTTGAATCGAAGAAGGATCGCTTAATCCGGGTACAAAAAATCCATTAGCCCCAGCATTCGCATACGCTGTAGCACGCATTAAAGCATGTTCTGTATGTTCCTTTTGCATAGAAACTGAAGATAGTGGATCGGCTTGTAAAAAAATATCGGTACGTGCATTAATGAATAAAGGAATCCCTAACTGATCCGCCGCCTGACGTGCAGATACTATACGTGCACATTGCTCTTCTACCGAATATAATCGTTGTTCACCAATAATCTGATCTTCGATATTGATGCCTACAGCGCCTGCTTCGATAATCATTTGTACCGATTGAGAGACGTGTTCAGGTGTATCCCCGTATCCACTTTCGATATCAATCGTGATAGGCAACTGTACGTTGTCCTTGATCTGTTTAAGATTCGCGATCACTTGTGCAAAAGGTACCGCTTGCCCATCTTCATACCCGTGTGCAGTAGCTACTGACCAACTACCTGTTGCAATCACTTTAGCGCCTGTACGTTCAATCACAGCTGCGCTACCTGCATCCCAGATATTGACCAGAATGAGCGGATTTCCTTTCACATGTAGATCATGTAATTGTTGTGCTTGCTGTATTTGCGTAGACATTCAGCAGACTCTCCTTCTATGTTGGTTTATTGTTCTTTACGTTGAGCTTGTGTGACTTGAGTTTGTTCATTTTGCAATAACCATGCTTTACGTGTGAGTCCACCGCCATAGCCACCCAGTTCTCCATTAGAATTAATCACTCGATGACAAGGAACTACAAGTGCCAATGGATTCGCTCCATTCGCTTGAGCAACCGCGCGAAAAGCAGATGGTCTACCTAGCGCTATCGCAATCTGAGCATAAGAACGTGTTTCCCCTGCTGGAATCTTCATTAATTGCTCCCATACTTGTTGTTGAAAAGGAGAACCTAATAACGCTAACGGTGCTGTAAATGTAGTACGTGCTCCTGCAAAATACTCATTCAACTGTTGTCCGATCAAGCGAATCGGTTCGGTCATACCCGGAATAATCGCCGATCGGGTCTTGATGCGTAATCGTTCGACTTCACGTTCTAGTCCTCTACGATCTACAAATTCTAATAGATATAATGCTTCTTCACTTGCTATAGCGATCATTGGCCCGAGTGTCGTATCGATCCAAGAAGCTTTGAGTATACGATCTTCTGTTAGTAAAGTCGGTGCTGCACCCATAATGCGTGCAAAAGCATCTCGAAATCCACTGCTCGACTCATAACCTGCGGATAATTGTGTATCAATAACAGTCTGTCCGGCACGAATATGTTTGAGTGCTAACCCCATACGACGAGCCCGTGCATATTCAACAAATGTCATTCCAAAACGCTTTTTAAATTGGCGACGAGCTGTAGATTCATCTACAGATAATTGGCGAAAATCTTCTTCACGCCAGCGCTTTTCGGGTTCTTTTTCGACGGCTTCAACCAGTAAACGCACCACATCAGACACATGGTTGGGATGCGATAACGGGCGACAACGCTGGCATGGGCGATAGGAAGCGAGTAATGCTTGTTGCGCTGTTGCATAGAACTCACAGTTTTCAAATTTCGGCTTACGCGCTGGACACGTCGGACGACAAAATACACCTGTCGTTTTGACACCGACATAGAACAATCCTTCGTATTCTGTCTTTTTTTCAAGTAATGCTTGGTAATACTCTTGCTGGTATTCAGGTGAGATCATAGAGAGGCTCCTTTACAAGAAGTGGATACGTTGATTATAATTTCCCGACTGTATCTTCATCGCCGAAATTCAGGCATTGATTTTTTTATACGAAAAAAGCTAAGCACAATGCTTAGCTTGATTGCTGTTAAAAGACGACTGTATAATCCTTTTTAAATCAGTAGATTAAATCTTTTTCACAAATTCAGACTTCAATTTCATCGCACCAAAGCCATCGATTTTGCAGTCGATATCATGATCACCATCAACCAGACGGATATTTTTGACTTTTGTACCGATTTTGAGTGTAGAAGAACTGCCTTTAACTTTTAAGTCTTTGATAATCGTGATCGAATCGCCATCTTGTAAAATATTGCCGTTAGCATCTTTAACGACTTTTTCCTCGTCAGCTGGATTAGCTTCAGCGGTTGGATTCCATTCATACGCACATTCAGGGCAGATTAACATATCACCATCTTCATATGTATATTCAGAATGACATTTAGGACAATTAGGCAAGCTTGACATCTTTTCATTTCTCCATTCGTTCGGTTCATTTGACAACCTGTTTATGCTTATATTTTGCCATAGAGTTGGAAGTTGTACAAATCTTTATTCAAGAGTAACTATTATTTCCTTATTGCGCTTTATTTAGTTAAACTAGAGGTATCCTTTTACTATATGAACAGGAGGCGTTACATATGGCTTTTACGATTAATAACCTTACCGATAACAGCAATACGGTGATCAAAGACAAAGTGGGTAGCTTCACAGTCTTGGAGTATATCAAAGATCTCAGTTGTACCTCGGTGGGCGAAGCGACTGCTCAATATTATATGTCCAAAAGCAACATGCACCGCAAACAATTAATGATCGAGATTAACAATAGTGAAATTATGATGCGTGCTGGAGCGATGCAATATACGGTCGGTAATATGGAAATGACGACAGGCGTCAAAGGCGCTGGTGGAGCAGTACGTGGTTTCCTTAGTGGAGCGGCAACAGGTACAGGTTCGATCAAGCCACTCTATAACGGAACAGGTACGATTCTATTAGAACCAACTTACAAATATATCTGGTTAATTGATGTTGATAACGATGAAATTGTCATGGATGATGGATTGTTTCTGGCTTGTGAGACGACACTCAAAATCGGCGTTGTCGCCCGTAGTAACTTTTCTTCTGCTGTACTTGGTGGTGAAGGATTATTTAACATGAGCGCTAGTGGTAAAGGTGTTATTGCTCTCGAAGCACCTGTTCCTGCTGAAGAAGCAGTAGTGATTGAACTGCAAAATGATGTGCTCAAAGTCGATGGAAACTTTGCGATGATGTGGTCGAATACACTCAACTTTACAGTCGAGAAATCAGGCAAAACCAAAATGGGTTCTTTGGCATCTGGCGAAGGATTAGTAAACGTCTATCGTGGTACAGGAACGGTCTGGTTAGCTCCACCTTCTAACTAATACACATTAGACTCTTCTTCATGTGGTATCACAAAAAAGGTAAAGAACGCTTTTAAGCATTCTTTACCTTTTACTTTATGACCAACTTCTAAGATCTACATACTATATTACGCCGCTCCGAAAATCTTCATAAGACCCATAATGATAATTCCTACAGCGCCAAAGTCCGTATCGCCAAAGGTAGAACCACCGAATCCAAACTGTGTCAGGAAGATTAGCAGTATAGCGGGTAAGAAGCTAATCAATAATCCATTGGCAAACGCACCCATCATCGCTCCACGCCGTCCACCTGTTGCATTACCGAATACACCTGCCGCTGCGCCTGTGAAAAAGTGAGGAACCAATCCAGGAATAATCACTTTTAAGCCGACAGCCGGTAAAATAAACATCGATAACAACCCAGCTAAAAAGCTAAACAAAAAGCCGATAATGACTGCATTCGGTGCAAAAGGAAATACGGTCGGGCAATCAAGTGCAGGCTTCGTATTGGGAGCCCATTTCTCGGCAATTCCTTTAAACGCAGGTACAATCTCTGCAATCAACATCCGTACGCCGGCAAGAATAATGTATACGCCTGCTGCAAAGGTTATCGCTTGAATCAGAGAAAAGACGATAAAGTTAGAACCCCCAGACAATTCCGTCTGAATATACTCTTGTCCTGCAAATAAAGCTACAACAATAAAGAAGATCGACATCGTTAGGGATACTGCTACAGAAGTATCTCGCAAAAAGCCTAACGATTGGGGAACTTTGATCTGCTCGGTTGTTTTTTCTTTATTTCCAAACCATTTACCAATCGTAGCGGAGACAAAATAACCGATCGAACCAAAATGCCCGACAGCAAAATCGTCGCTACCTGTAATCTGGCGTACATACGGTTGTAAAATCGCCGGGAATACCACCATACATAATCCCAAAATAATCGATCCTACAATCACCAGTGGTGCACCATTCATACCACCAACGGTTAAAGATACCGCAATGAGACAAGCCATAAATAAAGTATGATGTCCGGTTAAGAAAATGTATTTTAGCGGTGTAAAACGTGCCAGTATAATATTAACGATCATCCCGAAAACCATAATAAGAGCCGTAGACGCTCCGAATTGACTTTGCGCTGCCGCAACAATCGCTTCATTGGTCGGGATAATGCCGGGAACTTGAAAAGCATGCGTAAACATTTGACCAAAGATATCTAGAGCACCTGTTAATACGGTTGCCCCTGCTCCAATAATCACAAAACCCATAATTGTTTTGAGTGTACCGGAGACGACGGTAGCAATAGGCTTGCGCTGTAAAAGAAGTCCGATAAGCGCAAACAGTCCAACCAGTATCGACGGTGTGCCTAGAATATCGTTCATTATTAAATTCATCATATCGGCTCTACCTTCTTCCCTAAAATCAAGCTAGAAGCGGTTCTAATTTGGATTTAATTTCAGGGATACTCATCATATTTTCAAGGGACACGACAGTACGACCCCCATCACTGAGTTGTGCCATAATATCTGCCGCGCCAATAAAGATATCAGCTTGCTCGGATTTGGCTGACGATAGATCGGTGTGATCCACATCTGCTACTTTGCCCATTTCAGTTAATGCTTTCTTGATATTGATCTCCATAATAAAGCTGCTTCCCAATCCGTTTCCACATACGACCATAATTTTCATTCTGTTTCCTCCTTAGAATAGTGATGAATATATTGCATGAGTACATTTTTATCTGGACTGTTCAAAATATCTTCGATATTGGATGGCTCACCAAGCAGATGTGTCAATTGCACCAGTGCTCGCAAATGAGACGAACGGTCTGCCGCCGCCAAAATAATTATCAAACGTACAGGCTTATCTGGGGCAAAATAAACCGCTTCTTCTAAGCGCAAAAAGCTCATGGATAACGAGCGTACCCCTTGATCTGGACGAGCATGTGGAATCGCTACTCCTGGTGTAATCACCACATACGGCCCATTTTGTTCGATCGATTGGATCATCGCTTCAATATATTCTTCTTCGATCGTACCCATCTCTAATAGTGGCTGAGAGGCTACTGCAATCGCTTCTTTCCAATCGCTGACATTCGACTGGAAAGTGATCGTCTTTTCTGTAATCAATTGTTCCAGCACAGGTTTCTCTGCCCCCTCTAGGGAATGCTTATTTGTTCTATGCGTATAGGTATAAATGTGTGCTTGTAAGGCTTTTTCTAATTCATCCGGTTGCAAAATCGTAGCATGCTGACCAATCACTTTGAGCAGTGAAGCAGTATCTACTTTTTCGATCGTGTATCCGTATAATTCTTGCATCACTTGTTGTCGTAGCTTTTGTTTATCTGGAATCTCCATAATCGGTGGAACCACGAACAGTGGCGCAGAGGTTCTCAAATGTACCGTAGAGAACACCAGATCATAACTTAAGTTATAATTCGCCATACCTCGTACCGACAAAGCATCTAAAAACAACAGCTCAGGAAACATTTCACGTAGCGTATACATCAGAATATGACTGATTCCTATCCCGTTCGCACATACGACAATGGCTCGCTTACGATCATCCAGTACCGTCCCCTGCCTGCGTAGCCATCCACCAAAATGAATCGTAAAGTAAGCGGCTTCATCTTCAGGCACTTTGACCCCAATACTTTTTTCAAGTGGAATCAACGCTTTGTGAGTTAAATGATGAAGTTCAGGATAGACCTTCTGAATCCGCTCGGTCATATGATTGATCAATGAAATACCGTACAACATGCGGTAATAGGCAGGTCTTAAATGCACATATAGTTGCTGATACAATAGTTCTTGATCTTGCAGACTGACACATGCCCAACGTTCAAATTCGGACACAATCTCACGAATTAACTGCTGGATGACTTTATCTTCTTGTAGTGGTGAGATATCTCGCGTGCGGTTCATACTAAGCAAATGCAGCGTCGCATACAGACATTCGTTTTGATTCCATGGCTGTCTAAAAGCAGACGATTGAACCATTTGCTTCACCAGTTGATACTCCTGTGTGCCGGTTAACTCTTCCCAACTTTGTTGTACCGGTAAAGTAGAACCTTTGCCAATCAGTTGATCGGTACATAGCATCAGGTAGGTCAGTTCTTGTAGACGCTCATCAGCAAAGCTAATAGCCAGTTGGTGCTCTACATGTTCCAACTGCTGACGGATCTGTTCCAGCTGTTCAGCTTGCTCTTCCCAGATACATTGAATAATCAATAAATGACTAGGGCTATTCAACACTTCTGGCAACCATTCTTCGATTAAATGGCGTTTGCGATGGTTGCTTCCTTTGAGCACATACCCATCTTTTTTTGAGTACTCGATCGACAGCTTATAGGTATGCAATTTCAACTTGAGTCGTTGCAAATCTTTGAGTACGGTATTACGAGATACGCTGGCGATCGACTGAAAGTGATACACCGATAACGATTCCGGACTTAATAGCAACAGCAGTCCGAATACCTTTTCCCGATCTCCTTCTGAAAAGAGATATGAGCGCTTGGTTAACTTTACAGGTACGTCTTCTGCTCGTATCACATCGGTTAAGTAGTAACCCACTTGCCGATCGTACGAGATCACCGAGTAACCGTGATGCACTAACCAATCATTTATTTTGTTAATACTGTATTGCAATTGTCTTCGGGTAAGCTCCATATGAGTTTCCAATTCGACCATCGTAAGCGCAGATGACTGTTGGAGTAATTGTAAGATGCCGGCACTTCGTTCATCTAAAATCATCTTTGTGTTGCCTCCCTTGTGATAACGATACAATAATATATAACAAATCTATACTGTTTTTGAGTCCCTTTATTGTCGACTAATCTGCACAACAATATACACTTCCTTTGCCAAGCAGATTCAAAAGGAACGTATTTACAGGAATTAAAAAGAAGTTACTGCTTATCATATTGATCTCCTTGTCAAAACAACAGTCTTATATATCAAGCCATTCCAACAACAAGAATTTTCACCTAGCGATTGGTTATCCTATCCTTATTTGGAGCTACCTTATTCCGTCATCAGTCTCAACTAGGAATCACTACCACTCCTATCAAAAAACGTTCCCAAATATCTCTACGGGAACGTTTTGGAATCCTTTTATATGTTGGTAATACCTGCTGATTGGTTGATTAGCTCGTGAAATGTTACTTCTCTTTATTGATCACGCAAAGCCAGTATTCTAGCAATATTTTCACAGGTACGTTCTACATTGTGTGGCCCTGCTTGCAATAAAGAAGGAAGATCAGACGCTCCAGGTACAATCCCGAATATGGCATCAATCCCTTCATCGTACAATGTATCAATACCTTCTCCAATATAACCTGCAATGGCAATCACTTTTTTACCTGATGCCTGCGCCGCCCGAGCCACACCGTAAGGTGTTTTACCGAATGTGGTCTGAGAATCGATTCCACCTTCACCTGTAAATACAAAATCAGCTTGTTTTAATTTCTCTACTAAGCCACTGTATTTGATCACGATATCGATCCCTTTTTGCAAAACAGCTTGTGTAAAAATCATCAATCCTGCACCTAATCCACCTGCTGCTCCTGCACCTGAAAGATGAGCGACATCTTGATCCAATTGTTGCTTGACCACGCTAGCATAATGATTTAAATTATCATCCAATTGCTGGATCATCTCAGGTGTAGCTCCTTTTTGTGGGCCAAATACTCGGGAAGCTCCATCTTCACCACACAATGGATTGGTGACATCACAAGCCACAATCAACTGCACTTCTTGCAGACGTGGATCAAGTAAAGAGATATCAATCGTTATTAATCGATTCAGATCACCACCGCCTCGCGCAAGCGGTTGCCCCTCAGCATCAAGAAAGCGCACTCCTAAGGCTTCCGCCATTCCTGTGCCACCATCATTTGTCGCACTTCCACCGATACCAATAATGATCTTGTTCATCCCACGATCTATACACTCTCGAATCAATTCACCGGTGCCGTAAGTCGTTGTTATGAGTGGATTACGAGTATTCTGATTGACATGATGGATACCACTTGCTGAAGCCATCTCGATCACACCTGTACTACCATCGCCCATAATACCGTAAACAGCGGTTACAGGTGTTCCGAGCGGACCTGTCACTTTTTTCTGATACAATTGTCCACCTGAAGCATCGACTAGCGATTGAACCGTACCTTCTCCGCCATCTGCCATCGGAACATGGATATATTGTGCTTCTGGATAGACTTTACGTAACCCTTTTTCCATAGCGATACAGACTTCTTTGGCAGTCATACTTTCTTTGAATGAATCGGGTGCTAATAAAAATGTTGGTTTATTCATCTTCTCACCTCACTACAGTATAAATCTGTAAAGGATCGTCCATTCTTCTATCTGTATTTCTCGTATTGTTTTGTTGAACATACAATTAGTATAGCGCTATTAAATTCAAAAAAATATTGATAAAAAGACGAAATGGATTGTGCAAATAACCTATACATTTTATCATCATCGCTTGAATATTTATGCGTCCAATTCATTTCAATGAGGGTAATAGACAAAGAAGCATATCACAGAATACATATTATCTTTTATCTATGAAAGGAGCTAACTGCTTGAATCCATCGGCGATGTTGTTTTTGAAAAATGGTCTACGATTGTTGCGACCGGTTGCTGTTATTGCTTCTAGTGTCGTCATTATCTTTTCAGGGGTTTTTCCACTGTTTGCTTATTATGATCTGCCTAATGGAGTCTTGAGTGCTGTCTCCTTGTTGTTACTGGTAGGTTGCTTTGTTATTCATGGCGCATTAACCCATGCACTGAATGACTATACCGATTACTTATCAGGGACAGATCAACATAGCCCTGCTTACTTATCCGGAGGTAGTCGCGTTATTCAAGAAGGTCGTATCGCTCCACATACACTCAAATGGATCGGTTATGGGCTTGCAATCGGGTTATTAGTCATTGCTGGAATCCTTGCTTTGTTCGGTTATTATCCGTTAGCGTTATTGCTGGTAATCGGTGTCTGGGGAGCCGCTTCATACTCGCTACCCCCATTACGATTCAGTTATATTCCATTGGCAGGTGAATGGTTAAGCACATTCCCATCTGCTTTTTTCTTAGGATTAGCAGGCGTCTGGATCATGTTAGGCGATTTTCCAGAATGGGCAGTCCAAAATGCAGTTATCAATGCACTCTATTGTATTGCATGGGTAATGATTCACCATATTCCTGATCTACAAGCTGATCAACAAGCTTCTCCAGTGAAGCGAACAAGTGTAGTCTGGTCAGTGGCTATGTTCGGTCCGAAATATAGTGCATTGCCTGCGATTATATATATGATTTTGATCGGATTATGTGGATTATGGTTAGGTACAGACCGGTTATGGGCAGCAATCGGAGTAGTTATAATTGTGATTTTGTCTATCTTTTTTATTATCAAAACAGATACACAGAATGCCGAGCAAGTGACTACTTGTGAGAAAAAATTGTTATTGCTCGCTATGATCAATGCAATATGGTTAGGCATATTTATCTAAATAACAAAAAGAGTCGATACCGTCTAGCTTCATCATTGGTATCGACTCTTTTATTACACATTTCTAATTACGTCCTACTTTTAATAAGCTTCAAAGTAACTTTGAATGGTCGTAGGATCTTTGGTCTGAGTAAGTGCTAGCATCAACAGAATACGGGCTTTCTGCGGATTAAGTGAATCTGCATATAGTGTTCCAATTTCAGCATCCGAATCTAACGGAGTGACAACACCGCTACCTGTACGTGTAGAACGAACTACGGTTACTCCTTGATCAACAGCCCTAGCGGCACCTTCACTTGAACGTGTAGATAACGATCCATTGCCACTCCCTGCCACTACAATGCCTTTAGCGCCTGAAGCTACTGCCGCATCATACAGATAACTACCATTATTTTGATATTCGTATAAAATATCAACCTGTGGTAATTCCGTTATGCCTTTCACATCAAAAATAGTATTGGCTGTGTGTTTGCGTGTAGATTGATTATAAAAGTACACTTTATTGCCTGATACTACACCAAGATAACCTTGTTCTACTGATTTAAATGTATCTGTTCCTGTGGTGTTAGTTTTGGTAATATAACGTGCTGCGCCAATCCGATCATTGAGAGCAATCATCACACCTTTGCCAGTGGCTTCAGGGTTACTCGCAATTTTGACCGCATTGTATAAGTTAAATGAACCATCCGCACTGATCGCTGTTGCTGGACGCATTGCGCCTACAACGACTACAGGCTTATCACTTTTGACAACTAAATCTAGAAAATAAGCCGTTTCTTCTAATGTATCTGTACCATGTGTTACTACAATCCCATCGACATCATCTGAAGCCAGTAACTCATTGATCCGATTGGCTAATTGGAGCAGAACAGCATTGTCTATATCAGGGCTACCCACATTAGCAATTTGTTCGCCACTAATATCTGCTACTTTTTTCATTTCAGGTACCGCATTGATCAGTACATCAATCCCTAGTGCACCTGCTTTATATCCAGTTACATCGGTGTTGGATTCGGAAGAGCCAGCAATCGTTCCGCCTGTAGCAAGAATCTTGATCTTAGGCAAAGATGTTTGTACAGCTGTAGTCTGAGAAGTGGTGCTCGTTTCTGTTGCCGCTGATACCGAATAGCTCATGACAGGCATTAACAATACCGCTGTTAACATCGAAATACACCATTTTTGTTTCCATTGTACTGATAATTTCATATCCATCCCCCTCAATAAGTAGATCATACTAACATCATCGTAAATTTTATGTAACTTAATATCACATTAATGTAATATTAATATTGATTATAACGATATAATATGCAATAACTCAATACTTTTGTATATTTATGCAAATAATATGTTATTTTATATAACACAAAATAAGGATATCAGCTTATTTATCTGATATCCTTATTTTTCATGTTAGGTTATATTCATATACAGTATAAAAAAGATTATTGTGCCGTATCTGATGTGCTATCTGTTGTTGTGTTGTTCGTCATATTTCTAGACGGTCTTTGACCTCCGCCCCCACCAAATCCTGTATTAGCTGTCGTCACACCTGATTCGTTCACCCATGTAATCTGGCTCGCCAATTCAAAATCAACCACTTTAGTACCACCTGTGTATTCACCGTCTGCATATAGTCCATCTGTTGCTGTACCTGTAGATGTTCCACCTGTATAGATAGAATATGAACTACCTTTCACTAGATCCGGTGAGCTGACTACAACCGATTGGTAATCTTTTGTCGGTGCCAAAGTTAATATATTTTTACCTTCGCTATCTTGAATATGAACTAATGTGCCTGCATTTTGAGTGGCAGAATAACTCATACTGATTGCCGCTTGAGTAGAATCATCAGAAGGTGCTTGAGTCATGCCTGAACTTCCGACAGCAACTACATATCCACCTGTCATCTCAAAAGTACCATCATAATCGAGTGAACCATTTCCATTCGTTGTTGGGCCGTTCACGATCACAGTTCCGCCTGACATTGTGATGGATCCATTGGAATCTAATCCATCGCCTTGAGCATCTACAGTGAGTGTACCACCTGTAATATTTAATAAAGCATTTTGAGAACTTCCTTGACCTCCACCGAATCCACCTGGAGGCGCGCTGTTACCTGCTGGATCTGTTGTAGATGTAGGATCTGTAGACGTTGTTGCTGTCGTACTGGACTCTGTTGGAGTTGGTTCTGTTGTTGAAGTCTCTGTCGTTGTGATATTCGCATCACCCGAAGCATTTACACCGTCATCAGAAGCTATGACATTGGTGTCTCCACCAGATACATTAATATTGGTTGCTTCTAACCCTTCGTAACTGGTTGTAATATTGATTTTGCCACCCGAGATATTCAGATCCACATCAGCATGCATAGCATCATCGCCTGTCGCAATTTCAAGTGTACCGCCTGTGACATGTACAGTTGCATTACTATGAACAGCATCATCTGCGGAATCTATTGTGAACATACCCTCATTAATCGTGATATCGCCTGTTGCTTTCAGCCCTTTGGTACTCGTTGATTCGGTAGCTGTTGCATCGGTATCGGTTGAAGATGTTGCTGTCTCTGTAGACGTTGTGGCTGTAGCTTGAGCATCTTGAGTTTGTCGTCCACCGAATCCTCCGCCTTGACCGGGTTGCTCTTCAACTTTTGCTTCCGCTTGAGTATGACCTCCACCGGATACAATATTAAATGTTCCATCGTCGATCACTAATTGCTTTTCAGATTGAATACCATCGTTGGTCGATTGAATATCAAATGTCCCGCCTGCAATAGCAATAAATCCTTTATCGGCATCAGTATTATTCGTCGATTTAATACCATCGCCACCCGCTACAATATGGAATGTACCCTCTTCGATCGCAACCATATCTTTACCTACAATCCCGTCATCTTTTGCTGTGATATTCAGTGTACCGGATACGATTTTTAGATCATCTTTACTTGTGATTCCATCTTTATAATTGGCTTTGACCGATAATGTACCTTCCCCATTGATCGTTAGATCGGCTTTGCTAAAAATCGCTGCGCTAGGCTCATCTGTGGTATCATCTGCTAATGTATACGTTGCTCCATCCGTGATCACATTTTCAGTACCATCAGCTAATGTAATAAATGCGTTTTTAGCTTCTTTGATATAGATTGGCGCGCTATCGTTATCTGTAATCGTTACGCCATTCAATACCAGTATCACATCTTCATCATCCTGCGAATCGACAACAATCTGTCCGTCTGTCAGTTCACCACTAAGCACATACGTACCACCTGCGGTAATTGTAATGATGCTACTGGTTGTAGTTGCGCCATTGCCTGTAATCGTAGCACTGGAGCCTGTTAATTGAATCGCTGTATAGTCGGATGATTTCCAATCGATAGCATCATCGCCACTGTCAAAAGTCACTAGATCCGAGACTTTCAACGCCGTGGAAGAGGAAGCAGTTATTGCTGTTGTAGACACTGTAGCGGTTGAGCTAGTTGCCGCCGCTAATGCCTCGGTGGCTGTCGGTGTGGCTGAACTGCAAGCTGATAATGCCAGTGTACTGAGAAGAACAATGCTCAAGTTTGTTTTTGTTATCCATTTTTTCATCGTAATCGTTCCCTTCGATTGTTGGTTGGAGTGTGGTCATTTAATATGCTTCTGCCGCTGTTGGGCTCATCGTTAAAGACAGATCGAGGTTGCCATTTCTGCACCGGATCGCATCTAGAAATTCTTTCTGGTTGGTGACTTGATTCATCGTAACCAGATAGACCAGTTCATACAGACTTCCAAGCTCGGTCGTTCTAATTTTTTTCAAATCATACTGTACGTTAAATTGGTTGAAGACTTCAGCAAATGCTTCATCATACGCTAAGTTTTCAGGAATCGTGACTTTGAGTGTTTTTTGCAATTTTTTGCTAACGCCAAATTTGAAGCGATTTAACACAAACATCATGACACAGAGGATGATGGTGAATAGTACTGCATAACCGAAATATCCTGTGCCACAAGCAAGCCCTGCTGCCATTGTGAACAATACATAAGCGATATCTTTCGGATCGCCAGGAGCACTTCTAAAGCGGATAATCGAGAAGGCACCGGCAAGACTGAACGCTCTTGCGATATTGCTACCGATCAATAAAATGATGATAGCGACGATGACAGGAAGCAGTACCATCGTTAACGTGAAATTCTGTGAGTACCCGCTCGGGTTGGTTTTCATATACGTAAAGCTAATCAATCCGCCTAGAACAATAGCGACAAATATCGTGAGTAACGAAGTGGTTAACGTTAGGTCTGTTGTTGTTGTAGCCGCAGTCAGTAATGAATCAAGCATAAAGAATGCTCTCCTTTTCAGTTGGAATCGTTTCTACAGGTTGGTTTAATCTTGATTTCAATAGTTGTTTGTATTCGTTGCCGTATTTAGAAAAGCTGGTACGGTACATCTGATGCTCGGACAACTTTTGCGATAACCATAATGGAATTGTTTTTTCAGCTTTGACTTCCATCAGCCATTGTCCTTTGTCCATCAGTTGGTCGCCATAATCGCCTTGTTCTAATTTCAGATCGTAGCGTCGGGTACGGATATTGCTATCAAATGTAATTCGTAAATCACGATTGTGCTTGCTGAATAACGCTTTGCGATCATAGGAGAGGTACAATTTAGGTTCCAGATCATAGATTTGCAAAAAGTAAGTCAGCTCGTTCAATACCTGCTGATTCATATACTCTTGATACGGTGGAGCAATACCGGTACGAACAAATTCATACGCTTCATCTAGCTTTAACGCTGTACGGCGTTTGTTCACCAGTCCCATCACTTTCTTTTTGATCTCTAGATATACTTTGGCATGTTCACCAGGAACACCGTAAGCGCGTAAGCGCAATTTTTCTTTATATTTGGGTTTGGAAAGACTCATCCGAATCAAGGAATCATGCGGTGTATCAAAGTACAGATTGCTGATCGAGTAGAAATCATGTTGCTTGCAATATTCATCGACTTCCATATGTTCCAATAATTCGTTATACAATTTAAAGTAAGACTGAGTGTCCATCAAATATTTACTTTCGTAGCGGTTAAATACTTCGATTGCCATGTGGATCATTTCCTTTCGTGTATACATGTATTAGGTTTTTATTTATTGGTTTGTTTGGTTGTAGTGGTGTGCCTCGCTTGCTTATATTTGAATCTTACAGCCCTAACCTTTAGTGAATCTTAAATGTTTTACATTGCGAAAACATTTCTACAAAACATAAAAAAGCCATGACGCATATAGCGCACATGGCAATAATGAATAATGTATATAATTCGCTTCTATAAGAAGAATAAAGTCAGCCTTGTTTTATTTTTAATATAAATCGCTGCTTGTAATCGATCCATGCACAATCTTCTGTCCATAATGTACATCCCTGATCATTATAGATATAGAATTGTCGATCTTCACTTCCCAGACGCTGATCTATTGTAATGATTCCTTCTTCTATCATCGTAACCACTCCTTGAGGTTGCAAAATCTCAGTAATCTGCTCGCCTGTATGTAACTTATACAATCGAGTCGATGTATCCGACTTACGAGTAGCATAAAAGATTTGGTTCAGATGATATAATTTGTTATACACATGTGGATAACTAATATATTCAGTCTTTTGGTTATCCACAGTGTATAACATCACTAGAGAATCTTCTGTATCAAATCGTTCTACTAAAATGATTAATTGCTGATCTAATATAAGTAAATCTGCAAAAGCTTCATGACTTTGAGAAGAATGTATAACAAAATCACTCAAGTCTATATCACTAGATTGAACGTTGGAGATAAATTCATCGACTGCAATCACTATTAATTGCTCTACTTCTGGACGGTTATATTCCCAATCTATTTTTCGTTCATGTACCATATGTTCACCTGTCTTGATTAGCAGATATTCTGTTCCATTGCAGTTGAATCCCATAATACAATCTATATTTCGAATCATATCATTAGGTACAAAAGGAATCATCGTCTGCTCTAGTGCATCGATCAATGCATAGTTATAACCTCTTTGTTGACCTGGCAACAAATAAGCAATTAGCGCATACCGCTCATTTAGTGAATAGAAATGATGTACAGACCATACACGATTGATCGACGGTTCATAAGCATCACTGATATCTTGGGTGAATACAAGCTGATCGACTTCTGCTTCAAGATCACGTTTATAACAGTACAGCATACGATAATCATCGCTATAGGCTAGATAGAATAAAGTACTTGTATTCTGACTGCTACTTAGATTTAATACTTTATATTGCGGAAAATAATATGTACTTACTTCACCTGTTTGGGCATCACAACTTAGAATTCCTTTATATAGAAACAGATCTTCGATATGTAGATCAAAATCAAAATCGTCTGGAGACATATCTACGTATTTCTTAATCGTAAATAATTGTATCGTCTGGTACATGAAATGAAGCTGTCTATACTCATATTCTTTAGGCATGTTTATTGTAACAGTACGCATTGTTGGTTTACTCATATAAGCCCACTTTCTTAGATATATTCAAATTTGGCGCAGATCTGGTCGATACAGTAATAAGGTTTAAGATTGGCTAAAGCTTTGACCATTATTATTAATGTATCATAGAACAACAACTAAAGGGTGATCACCATTATGCGAATATTAATAGTAGAAGATGAACTGCATTTAGCAGAAGCATTAACACAAATTTTGAAAAAAAATCATTATTCTGTTGATGCGGTACATGATGGACGGACAGGGCTAGATTATGCCCAGACCGGTATCTATGATCTGCTCTTACTGGATATTATGATGCCTGAAATGGACGGCATAAGTGTTCTCAAAACGTTGCGTCAGCAAGGAGTCGCAACACCTGTTATTTTGCTAACTGCCAAAGGAGAAATTACAGATAAAGTGATCGGACTGGATTATGGCGCAGACGATTATATCGCCAAGCCTTTTTCAGCAGAAGAATTACTGGCACGTATTCGGGCTGCACTCCGCCGTAAAGGAGAAGTTTTACCGGAAGAAGGGCTTATATTTGGAGATATTCAATTAAATACAGCCAATCTCAAGTTATCCGTTAATGGCAAAGAAATGAAGCTGAATTTGAAAGAAAATGAGTTGCTCGAATTGCTTATTACCCGCAAGCAAGGAGTGACTTCCAAAGAGCAGATTATTGAAAAGTTATGGGGATTCGATTCTGATGTAGAGTACAACAATGTGGAAGTGTATATTTCTTTTTTACGTAAAAAGCTCAACTTTCTGCACTCTCAAGTCAAGATCAGTACGATTCGTGGGGTCGGTTATGTATTAGAAGAGGTGACTTCCTGATGTTCAACAAGCTTCGTAATCGATTTCTGATTGTTAATCTCGTCACGATCTCGGTATTAATGCTACTTGCATTTGCTTCGATCTATACGATTACCTACCGCAATGCTCAAAATGATATTCGTAGTGAATTATCTCGAATTGCTACTATTTATCCTCGCAATGCTGGTAATGGACAGATGCCACCTAATCAGGGTGGCATGCACAATACAGGCGGTATGAATAATAACGGTCAACCTAATGATAATACCTTTACAGAACGCTCGTTATCTTTTTCCATTGAGACGGATAGTAATTGGAATATGACAGCCGCTCATTCTCCCTTTGAAATGGATAGCACTTTGTATCAATCGGCACTAACTGAAGCCAAAACAATCAACAAAGATAATGGACAATTTAAGCTAGATAATAGTGATTGGGCATTTATCAAACAACCTACAGGTTCAGGGTACAAGTTGATTTTTCTCGATATTACCGCTCAACAAGATATTTTACGAAATCTGATCTATACCTTTGCGGCTGTCGGCTTGATCATGTTAGTCGCGTTATATTTCACCAGTCGATTTTTTGCGAACCGTTCGATTCAACCTGTCAAAGAAGCTTTTGATAAACAAAAACAGTTTATTGCGGATGCTTCTCACGAACTCAAAACACCACTGGCTATTATCAATACCAATGCAGATGTTCTTCTATCCAATCGTGAAGAAACGATCGAAAGTCAGGCAAGATGGCTAGAGTATATCAAGTTAGAAACAGAACGTATGGCTCGCTTAACCAATGACCTTCTTTATCTCACCGAAATGGAAGGTTCTCGTACACAGATGGTCTACACGCCTTTCGATCTTAGTGAAACGACAGAGCGTATTATCTTAACGATGGAAGCTGTTATTTTTGAAAAAGAACTCACTCTTGATTATCATATTGAACCGAATCTTAGGATCAACGGTAGTCAGGAGCAAATTCATCAAGTAATTATGATCTTACTGGATAATGCTATTAAATACGTCAATGCTCAGGGTACGATTACTATTGCGCTCAAACGCCAACCACATGAAGTATCGCTGACAGTGACCAATACAGGCGAAGGTATCGCACCAGAGCATCTTATCCGTATCTTCGACCGCTTTTACCGTACAGACACTTCACGTGCTCGTAAGCAAGGTGGCTATGGCTTAGGGCTTGCTATTGCCAGTTCTATTGTCGATCAGCATAGTGGAAAGTTGTATGCGACCAGTACAATCGGCGAATCGACTACATTTCATTTACAATTTAATGCGATCTAACCAGTCAATTGAGTCATCTAGATATACACAATAATAATCGTATTCATTACTTATCACTAAAAGCGATCACTATAAAAGTGACCGCTTTTTTATTAATCTATCAAACGTTGAGGCTCATGACTTCGAGTTTGCCGGAACTGTTTATTTGTCCATTCTGCGTAAGAAGAATGAGTGTTTAGTAATTCTTCATGTCGTCCTGTACCTGTAATCTGTCCAAACTCCACAACGACAATCTGATCTGCATTCGTAATCGTTGAAAGTCTATGGGCGATAACGATCGTTGTACAACGGCTCATCAAATGCTCTAAAGCTTGCTGAACTTCATGCTCCGAATCACTATCCAGACTCGCTGTTGCTTCATCAAGTAGCAGAATATCTGGCTTACGCAGTAAAGCACGAGCAATAGCAATCCGCTGTTTCTGACCGCCTGACAATCGGATTCCTCTTTCACCGACTTCGGTATCATAACCTTTAGACAATGAGGTAATAAAATCGTGGGCATATGCCTGTTGGCTTGCCTCTATCATCTCTGCTTCTGTTACCGTATCTATACGTCCATACATAATGTTGTCCCGGATCGTTCCATCCACTAACGGACTTTCTTGAGAAACATAACCGATTTTACTGCGAAAAGAAGCAATATCGAAATCGGCAATCGATCTTTCACCATAAGTGATCAACCCTTTATCAGGTACATAAAATCGTTCGATCAGCGAAAATATAGTCGTTTTCCCACTACCACTAGGGCCCACTAATGCAGTCACTTGTCCAGCATGCATACATACATTAATCCCTTTCAAAATAGGTTCTTCAGAGGAGTAAGCGAACTCCACATTGTGAAAGACAATATCTTGCGTAAGGATAGGCATAATAGCACCTTTCTCATCATGTTCATCTTCAACTTCTGCTTCCAGAATCGGTTTTAAGCGTTCTACTGCTCCTGATACTTTCTGCAAGTTAGAATAAAAAGTAGCGAATGTATTAATCGGAAGCATAATCTGAAATAAAAGTAATACAAAAGATACAAGCACTCCTGTGCTTAAAGCGCCCGAAGATACACGCATACCTCCATAAGCAACAACAGTCGTAAGTAGTACAATCATAATCATCGACATTAGCGGTGAAAGAACAGCATAGACTTTTGCTTCTTTCATACTCAATTCAAATAAATGATCTACTTTATCAAATCCATTTTTTTCTTCACGCTTTTCCGCATTTGAATACTTCACTAATCGAATTTCTCCAATAACCTGAGTCAATACGGAAGCAAACTGTCCCAACTGCTCGTACATATTCATCGAAATTTTGTACATTTTTCCGCCTATTGGCATAATAACTGCTGCACCCAGTGGAGCGGCTAGCAGAACAACCAACGTCAAACGCCAATCTAGCCAGAACAGAATGACCAGTGCGCCAATGACGGTCAGTACATTGGAGAAAAAAGAAATCAGATGTTCTGTAATCAACGTACGAATCTCGTCTGTATCTCGGCTGATTCGGCTCATCACATCTGCTGATCGGTGATTATCAAAAAAGTGAACAGGCAATGCTAACGTTTTGCTCCATAATCGCTTACGTAACATTGTAACTGTGCGATTGCCTGCATAAGCTAACATATAATAGGAAACCCCTGTCGTTAATGCTTCCATCAGGAATACGCCAACAAGTAGGATAATCAATAATCCATTAATTCCACCTGTACTAAATTGGTCAATAAATCTGCCTGTCATCACTGGCCAAACGAGACCAATCATTGAAGATGCAATACTGAGAAGCGCAGCGATACTCAGTATTTTTTTAGGCATGCCCGTCGTACTTAACAATTTGTACAAATAGCGAAGCATTGACTTGTTGATGGGTCCTGCGGGCAATTCTTTTTCAAACGGTGCTTCCATAGTTCAATATCCTCCCACAACCGGTTTACTTCGTGAGTATTTTTTAAAAGTTAACTCAAAAATAACACCGTCTTCTACGTTTCTCACATTATACTCACACTCATGTAATTCCAAAATTCGTTTAACAATCGCTAGTCCTAGACCTGTACCTCCACTTTTCCGATCTCTGGAAGCTTCTACACGAAAAAAGCGTTCCCAGATTCGCTTTAGATAATCGTCTGGAATTTGATCGCCTTTGTTATAAATAGAATACAGACACGTTTGTTCTGTTCCCAAAATATGAATTTCTATCGTGCTACCTTTTTCGGCATGGCGGATCGCATTGGTCATCAAGTTCAACAACACTTGCTCGATCTTGACTGGATCAACATTGATTTCTGTCTCCTGCTTGTACACAAGATGTGCAGAAAGTTCTTTTTCGTCCATTTGATAAGTCAGCTTCTCCAACATGTCTTGAGTAAGTTCACTGAGTAGTACAGGCGACTTATACAACTTCACTGCTGATGATTCTAAGCGCAAAAGGTCAAGCATATCTTGAACCAGTTGTTCCATTTTGGCGCTTTCCTCCAAAATAACTTCCACATAATGCTCCTGACGGCCCACACTAATTCCATCACGTATTCCTTCTGCAAAACCGCGTACAATACTGATTGGGGTTTTCAATTCATGTGAAGCATTGGCAAAAAAGTCCTTTTGTAGTTGCTCCATCTGTTTATTCTGTATAATTTCTTTTTTTAATTGAACATTGGCTTTGTTAAGCTCATCTAACGTCATATTTAATTTGCCGGATAATTCAAATAAAGTCCCAGATAAATTCCCTAATTCATCTTTGCGTGGTAAAGGCTTCTCGCCTGTAAAATCAAGTTCTTTCATTTTGTGTGCTTGTTTGTTTAGCATAAGAAGAGGACGGGTCACCAGACGAGAATACAGTACAGAAAGGAGTAAAATTAGAATAAAGCCTCCAGCGCCCAAATAAGCATAAAATAATCGAAGTGCACTATTTGTTTCTTTGATCTCCTGAAGTGAAGTCACAAGAAAGAGTAATTCGATGTTGCCGTTTTGTTCACGTAACGGCTGGATTAAAATACCACTTCGGCTTCCACTAAATGGATTTTTCCACTTGAGTTCTACCTGTTCCATTCTTTTCAAGCGATCTATATACGTCTGTTCTAATGGGAAAAATTCATCGACAGTTACATAAAGAAGCCCTAATCGCTGTTCTGTTTTGACTACACTAGGTAAGCTGATAGAAATGATTTTGCCCTGAACGGCATCTTCTGAACTTTGCTGTTCATTTACACCTACATCTTTTCCATCACTTGTTTGAATATAGTAAGGATAGAATGTTCGACTGTTTGAACTTTCACCAAATTCACCATACATTTTGAGTTCTGTTCCAACAGCAAGATTCAATTTTTTAAATTCTGCTCCGTACGCACTGACGATGTAGTATAAGGAGACATCCACTTCTGTGCCGTCTTTTTGAATCAAGCGCATACGATAAGGATCATTGACTGTCATATTCCCATCAAAATCCGTCAGTGCAAAGTTCATCTCTCTTTTATGCGATTGCAGGATGGAAGAAGAACCTGTCTCACGAAGCGCAGTAGGATCTTTTTGATATATTGAAGTCAGCTCAACTGCATTCTTTTCGAGCTGAATCATTTTTTGATGTTCATAAAACTCTGGAAACACCAAAATTTGGCTAACCAGAACAATCACATAAAACAGAACAAAAATAGATGCTGTAGCTAAAAATAATTTAGTGGTGATCCCTGTTCTTTTCATACGGATTCCTCAAATGTATATCCCACACCAAATACCGTACGTATACAATCAGCGGCAACGCCCATCTTACTACGTAACTTTTTGATATGTGTATCTACAACCCGTTCATCTCCTTCATATTCCGCTCCCCAAATCGATCTCAATATCGTATCCCGAGGAAGAACAATACCTTTATTGCGAAGTAATAGCTGTAAAATTCCATATTCTTTAGGTGTTAAGTCAAATATGCCGTCTTTTCGTTCTAATCTATGAGTTAAGGTATTCAGTACCACGTCCAAACCGATTGGAGTATGAGCAGAAACAAGCTGACCATCGACTCTTCGCATTAGTACCTCTGCTTTGGAGACTAACACTTTAGGGCTAAACGGCTTGGTGACATAATCATCCGCTCCTAATTCGTAACCTTCTATTTGCCTTTCATCGCCAGATACTGCGGTTAGAATAATAATCGGTACATTGGAATATTGCCGAATTTTCCGACATAGTTCCCAACCATTCATTTCTGGCATCATAAGATCAAGAATGACTAGATCAGGCATCTTCTCTTCAAATACATACCATCCCTCTACTCCATTTTCTGCTTGAAATACGATCCAATGTTCATTACTAAAATAATCTGATATTAATTCACGTATACGATGTTCGTCTTCTACGATTAAAACCTTTTTAGTCAATATAATGTACTTCCTTTCTTCAAAAGACATAAAATAAGTATCAAGCTATTTGAAATGTGTAGCGCACTTTATCCATTGTTTGCATATCCTAATACTCTACCTATTAGAATAAAAATCAAGCACCAAAATAAAGCTCCTAGAGAAGCGAATAGACTATACTTACGTAGTGGCATTTTGGTAATTCCACACAAATAACAAGTCACATGTCTAAACCCTGGAATAAAATAACCAAACATAATAGATAAAGGGCCATATTTATTCATCCATTGCTCAGCTTTCGCAATTCGATGTGGTTTCAAACCGACCCACTTCCCATAGCGATTAAGAAAAGGACGACCTGCTTTTTTTCCAATCCAATAACTGATCATCATCCCGCTCATCGCTCCTGCAAAACTAAAGAAAAGAGCATAAGGGAACTTCATCGTTCCAATCGTAGTTAAATAACCAACGGTAGTCATTAGCAATTCATCAGGCACTGGTAGCCCAACGATTCCTAAGGTTAACAGACCGTATATCGCCAGATATCCATAATCTGATAAAAATTGAAGCATTGTAGACATTAACAGTCCTCCATCGCTTCAGGCTTTACTTTTTTGAGACTCGGAAAATAAAATGGACTGACCATCAGTATGCCGATCAATACTATTCCAACCATAGCAACTAAAGGATATACATAAATAGTGAGAAGTATAGACAGTACAGCAGCTACGGGTGTCGGCATGCCTACAAAAACAGTCATATGACTTTGCCTTACATTAAAGCGTGCTAGTCTGAGAGCACTGCAACATACATAAAATAAACAGCAGACTGCACCAACGACATGTATCTCATGTAGGGATACGACATATGCAAAAATAGCAGGAGCAACGCCAAACGTGATCAGATCTGCTAATGAATCCAACTCTTTTCCGAATTCGGATGTTGCATGAAGTATTCTTGCACAGTACCCATCAAGGAAATCACAGACTAAGCCTACTACGATAAGCAGTACTGATATTTCAAATTGTTCTTGAGATATTAAAAGGATAGCGGCAAAACCTGATAGCAAATTGCCCAGCGTAAACAGGTTAGGAAGCATTTTTTTCATCGTGATCACACTCCAGCTCGTTTAATAAATATCAAACCTTTCTATATCCACTCGGATGACCCTAGTTTAATGTATCTTGAAGTTGTGTTTTTTTTAAGTCTTTGGCACAACAAAAAAAAGAGTGTCAAAGACTTCTCATAGAGAAGGTTTTGACACTCTTTAATAATTGGATATATACGTATTAGATAGGAATATACATTTCCGTTAAAAACAGATCCCTTCTTTATTGAGAAGGCACTTCAGCTGTCTCTAGATTATCTTTTTCGAGCATAATGGATTGTCCATCTGTAATCCCTTTACCGAAAAATTGTTTTAACCATTTCAGTGCAGGACGCTCTGTGCCATTCGCATTCAATAAATGGGTGTTAGGCTCCCATGTCTGTCCTTCAATGTATCCCCATAAGGTAACTCCTTTAACCGAAGGATGGTTCCAAAGTACAGGGAATTTTTCTTTATAACGAGCCAGTTGGGTTGCGTCGTCACCAGTCATATCCAGTTCAGATACGTAAATCGGTAACCCTGTAGACCCTAATTTATTCAGTACTGTCGTCATAGTACTGGTCGAAACATTATTCATATTAAAATGGTGACATTGAATACCAATACCGTCGATTAACCCGCGGCTTTTGAGAATATTAATAATTTTCACATATTGATCGGCTAGATTAGGATCGCTAATGACTCCATATTCATTAATTAACAATTTGGAATTAGGAAATTGTTGCCTTGCTTGTTGGAAAGACCATACAATCCAGTCCCAGCCTGTCGATCCACTTCCACCGATTGCATTACTATAAGATGGCTTGGCATGAAAGGGTTCGTTGACTACATCAACAAAAGCAGATTTTGAATACTTTTGACCTGCTAACTGAATCCACTGAGTCACTTCCGCTTTCTGATCTGCGGCAGACAGACCACTCACCCATGCAGGTTCCTGACTTCCCCAGACTAATGTATGAAATTTAAAAGGATACCCTTTGCTTTGTGCATAATTGTAAGCCATATCCGCTTGTCCCCAGTTCATCGCATTCCGATTACCTTCGACAGCTCCCCATTTCGTCGAATTTTCAGGAGTGACTTGATTCCAATAATTGCCGTAACTTGCCGGTACATTTCCTGCAATAATATTACCTAGAAATTTACTCCCGCTGGTTAGACTGGCATAACTGTACTCTGCAAAAGTCGATGTACACAATACCCCTGTTAATGCGACCGTTCCAATCACTTTCCATAGGCTTGATTTTGACATCTTATTTCCTCCTTTTGACTCCATAGATAGTAGACGTATGTTCTCATCACAAAAATTACCAAAATTTTATATAAGCGCTTACATTTGTAAGTGTAACAACTTATCTCTGGATTTTCGCTATAAACATAAGGAAATAATGTAATATACCAAATAACGATATAACAAAAAAAGAGAAAGCAGTAGATATGCTTTCCCTTTAATGAAGTAAAATGTTAAGAACGAACCGATTGGACAGCCTGATCCAAAGCTGTAATCACTTTATTACACCATATATCAAATTCAGGATCTTCTTTTTGCAATTCAGGGTGACTTAGAATGTGATCGACGACTTGCTTCACCCCTTGATCGAAACGAGTTGTAGCTACAAAATCTGGCACTAAGCGTTTGAGCTTACTATTGTCAAAAACCACAGAATTGGCTTTATCTCCAAGTAGGCTTCCACGATAATCTTCAGTACTGCAAGCATCCAAGAATGTAGAAGACACATACACCGCATTAAGCTTCACACCTAGTGCATCGGCAACTGCATGATAAATCTGATTCCAGGTTAACGATTCATCCGATGTGATCTGCACCGCTTCCCCAATTGCCTGTATATTTCCCATCAATCCGATAAATCCTTTGGCAAAATCGGTATTATGCGTCATCGTCCAGAGCGACGTACCATCTCCATGAATAATGACCGGTTTATTTTCGAGCATTCGCTTAGCGACTTGCCAGCTTCCTTCGCTACCGTGCACACCCATTGGAATCGAGCGTTCATCATACGTATGACTTGGACGCACAATCGTGATCGGGAATTGCTGTTCACGATACATTTTCATTAGATAATCTTCACAAGCTATTTTATTACGAGAATATTCCCAGTATGGATTGGACAAAGGAGTGCCTTCATTAATACGATAATCCGCAGGAGGAGACTGATAAGCAGAGGCTGAACTGATAAAAATAAACTGCTTCGTTTTGCCTGCAAATAGACGATAATCCCGTTCTAATTGAGTAGGTTCAAACGCAATAAAATCAGCCACAACATCAAATTCTAGATCAGCAATCAGTTCTGCGACTTGTTGCTCATCATTAATATCTGCTTGCAAAATATGGGCATTGTCAGGCAAATCTTGATTACGGTTCCCCCGATTCAGCAAATACAATTCACAATCGGTAGTTAATAATTGCTGGGTAATCGCTGAACTGATAATACCTGTGCCTCCAATAAATAGCGCTTTCATAAATACACCTCCGTGACAAAGTAGCCTATCTATACAGTAATAACCCTAAATCTCCTTTACGATACCATTTCTCAGATAAGCAAACAAATGATATCGCTCTATAAACGATAGCTATTATTTTTCAAAATTTGAGGTGAAAAGGTCATAATGCTGTATCATCCCTACTATTTTGGGTAATGGTAATTGATGTCGAATTATTTTTTATTTTTGCAAAATTGCTTAAATGCACTTATATAAATTGTAGAGGAGAATCCATCTCATGAAGGCAACGATCATTATTAATCCATCTTCGGGTAAAGAACAAGCCTTAGAATATGTCAAAAAGGCAGAGGATATTCTTAGTGAGCAAGGATATCATGTCACAGTAAATGAGACTGCCAAAGAATTAGATGCGACTCAATTCTGCACAGACGCTTGCAAAGAATGCCATGATCTAGTCGTGTCGATCGGCGGAGATGGTACACTGCATGAGACCATCAATGGACTTATGGATCAAGAACACCGTCCGAAGCTTGCTGTGATTCCACTGGGAACGGTGAATGATTTTGCACGTGCTCTTCAGATTCCACTTAATCCTGATCAAGCGATTGAGACACTACGCTCTTCCAATGTTAAAACGGTAGATATGGGTCAATTGAATGATCAATTATTTGCAAATGTAATTGCTGCGGGTTCATTGGCAGAAGCTTTATCGTCTGTCCCTTCTGAAGATAAATCCAAATTAGGTGCTTTTGCTTATTTTAGAGATGGTATGAAAGAGTTAATGAGCAATTCGGCATCTCCTTTAAAAATCGAATATGATGGTGAAGTGTGGGAAGGAGAAGCTCCTCTTTTTCTAGCCGCACTCACGAATTCTGTCGGTGGTTTTGAAAGTATGGTTCCTGATGCTGAAGTAGATGATGGATTATTGCATTGCTTTATTATGACCAATCTCAATATGTTCAATACGTTAACCGCCGGATTATCTTTATTGCTTGGTAATCTGAAAGGTCATAAAGATGTTATCTATTTTACGGCTAAACATGTAAGAGTCAGTTCAACCGAACCTGTAAAAACGAATGTCGATGGTGAGGAAGGGCCTTCTTTACCTGTTGATCTACGTATTATCCCGGGTCATATTCGTGTCGTTGTCCCAGAAGAAGCTTAATGTCAACATGGTCTTAAGACGATCCAATACATGTTACAACATATACCTCTACAAATAAAAATCACCGATGACGTATACGATGTCATCGGTGATTTTGTGTAGAGAATATGATTTATTTGATCAATCTATTCATGGCTCTGTTAAAGAGGGCGATTGGTATCACGCGGGTCATGACGGCGTCCTCTAAGTCCTAATAATCCAAGCAGACCTAGCAATCCTAGCCATCCCCAATCCATATCGTTGTCATCGTCGTCCATATCTGTTGTCATCGGTGCATCAGTGGCTGTCGTTCCTGAAGTACCTGTCACACCAGTGGTACTACCCGTTGTTCCTGTGGTGTCTGTTCCTGTCACACCTGTTGAATCTGTTCCCGTCGTACCTGTAGCGTCTGTTCCTGTCGTACCTGTAGCGTTTGTTCCTGTGACTCCGGTCGAATCCGTTCCTGTTGTTCCTGTAGCGTCTGTTCCTGTCACACCAGTCGAATCGGTCCCTGTTGTTCCTGTATCGTCTGTTCCCGTCATGCCTGTTGAATCGGTACCTGTTGTTCCTGTAGCATCTGTTCCTGTACTACCACCAGTCGTTCCCGTACTTGAAGCGAACGTTGGTGTCGCTCCAACTGTTAATACAATTAATAACGAGAGAAAAGTCATCTGAAATTTTTTCATCATGGTGTTGTATCTCCTTCGATTAATGTATTTTGTTGTTAGCCTATATTTAACCTCCTCTTTGAGCTTTAAACAGATTTTTTATATTTTTTTACATATTTATTCATAAACTGGTTGCTATCTCATTTGATGTTGAATACTAATTCTTTAGAGACTTCGACTTTCCTTGCAGTCTACGATTCTGTGTAGCAAGACGATTCACCCCATACAAAAATAGTATAAAAATCAGCAGATACACGACTAGAATAGAAGTACGAATTTGCCACATTGGTTGTACCACCATATTCATGATGAGGATCGGAATGAGTACCAGTCCTACTGTAATTAATGTTTTCTTAATTCGATTGTTCCGTTGGATGATTGAATCCACATCTGAATAAATTTCGGGACGTAGTTCAGGTTGATCTGCTGGATACGATTTGCGCCATAAATACCAGTTATCCTTCGCATACATCTGTTCCCAACCTGCATCTTCATAGAGCTGCTTATAATCTATATCTACATTATTCTGATAATCGAATACATAACGCATCGTACGCGGGGAACCTTTGACAAACTGGAATCTCATTAAGTTGCTTTTCACTTTCACTAAATGCCAGCCTTGCCCTTCCTGCGCCTCGATCCACTTCTCAATCTTCTCTGATTCCCAGCTCCACCACCAACGGAATACTTTTTTGTTATTCATTATTGTTTCCCTCCATTTGGATAGCATTATGATACAGCTCACTGATCCGAGCGATTTCCTGCTGAAGTAGCTCTCTGCCTAGCTTTGTAGCTGTATATGACTTACGGCGATTTTCCTCACCGACGACTTCAATCAATTGATCCTTTTCCATACGAGATAGACTGCCATAAATAGTGCCTGCGCCAAGTTTAATTCGACCGTTCGTTAATTTCTCGACATCTTGCATAATCCCATAACCATAATGAACTTTTTGCAAAGTCAGCAGAATATAAAAGGCAGTCTCCGTCATCGGGAGATAACTACGTGTTATTTCGTTCATCATTTCCTCCACCTTTTCACCACAACTATATCGCACCTCGATATAGTCTAATACAGTCACTATATCACGCCACGATATAGTAATTCAATAGTAAACTCCATTATAAGCACATCGAAAAAGCCTACAGCTTCTATTTTTCACATTCATCGCAACAAAAAATCCACATTCTAAACCTGTGATGTACAAGTCTAAACTGCGGATTCTTACTTTTATCTATTCTTATTTGTGGGTATACAGACTGTATGAGAACTAGAGGTTTTCTTTGGGTGTCGCTTCATATTCACTTAACTTTCCTTCATAGATCAACTGCAATCGTTCACTTTGGCGAAAATCATCCGGGGTGACCAGAGCGGGAAGCTGATTCCAAATTTTGATACCGGATCGTTGCAAGATTTCTGCGACAAATTGAGAGCAAAAATACGAATTACTGAATTCAACAGGTTCTTTGAGCGTAATGCTGATCACACCTAGAATATTATATAAATACTTCTGATGCTTACGAATAAATAATTGCAATACACGCTGCATTTTCTCGACTTCACGCTCGGTCACACGAAGTTCATAGATCACACAAGTGGTATTCGGGTATTTGCTGTATGTACCTGTCTTAATATCTTCTTTCACAAAACCACCATTCAGTGGATTACTAGGATGCTTCCGTCCAAAGCTATACAACTCCGATAATTCACGGTCAAACGAAATCGAAGCATGGTTATACGGTGCTTTGGTATACGTCTGGATCACCTTTGTAAATAACGTTCCAGTATTGGTCAATAAAATAAAAACCGATTGCTCTGCTGCCATCACAAAATTTCCCCTTATCAAGTTACCTTTATTCCTTCATAATAGCATATGATCCCTTTTATGGAATCCTAATTCAAGGTAAGTTGGTGCTGATTCATGAATAGTTCGCTAATAACGTTAATTCTTATTTTTGCTGCTCTATTAGTCATCCATTTTATTTACATCATCGTAAGCAAAATTCAAAAAAATCAAGATTATAGCGTGATCGGATTACGGATCAAAACGTGGTGGGGAATGTTCTTTATATTCTGTCTGGCTACGTTATTTAATCCTATTGTATCGCTTCTCTCACTGATGGTTCTTACGTTTTTTGCACTGAAAGAATACTTTTCGATGATTCGCTCACGCAAAGCAGATCGGCGCTTATTTTTATGGGCATACTTAGCAATTCCTATTCAATTTTACTGGATTTATATTGGTTGGTATGGCATGTTTATTGTGTTTATTCCGATTTATGTCTTTTTATTGCTTCCACTTCCACGCTTGATTAATAAAGGTACAGGCGGATTTCTACGAAGCGTCAGTTCAACCCAATGGGGATTGATGCTAATGGTATTCGGACTTAGTCATCTGGCTTATTTTCCATTTGCCACACCACAATATGGAGGAAGATTAGTTTTATTCCTCGTGTTACTTACACAACTTAATGATGTTGTGCATTATGTCGCTTCAATGTATATCGGTAAACGCAAAATTGTACCTACATCCAATGCCAGCTTAACATGGGAAGGCTTTGCTTGTGCTTTTATCGTCACAGCGATTACTTCTTACTTTGTAGCTCCTGTACTTACACCGCTTGGTGCTAACTTTGGTCTGGTTACGGGGATGCTGATTAGTTTGAGTGGATTTTTTGGAAGTCTAACCGTTTCTGTCCTTAAGCGTGATTTGTTAATCGGTGATGATCCAAAAGTAGACAACGAAAAGCAAAGTTATCTCAGCCGAATCGACAGCTTAACCTATACAGCGCCTGTCTTTTTCCATGTGGTTCGTTATGTGATGGACTTTATGTAATCTAGCTATTCTGTAATAAAATACATCAGCAAAAAGCCTCCATTTTAACGATGGGGGCTTTTTTATCTATATCGCAAAAGAACGGGTTAGACTTCTCCCCAGAACACCTCAGTCTCATAATCAAAAAAGACAACACCTTCGTGCTGATTGTGATCAAAAATACGCTTTAATTGCTCGATCATATCGTTATACCGGGGATTATCAGAGCTAGGAACATACGAAGAAGATTCTAACCGACCACGTAATCCTTCCCAATCAAACACTTGACGATTGCCAAACTTTGCGAGCTCCATCGTATCTTTTTTGAAAAAAGGTTCTAATTTCTCTGCTGAAATATTTTTATGATTGACCTTCGTATAATCGGTCCCATAATCATGCAATAATTGCTCATACTGTTCCAAAAATGAAGTCCCTGTCGTCAATCTAGAATTCCAGATCAAAATGACTTTACCTTCTGGCTTGAGAATACGTTTAAATTCTGACCGGGTCGCTTGCTGATCAAACCAGTGAAAAGCCTGCGCGCACGTAATGTAATCTACTGAATGATCCGGTAACCCTGTGGCTTCTGCCGATCCTTCACTGACTTCAAAGTTAGGTTCTTCTACTAATGTAGCTACAGCGACTTCGCGCATTTCTGTATTGGGCTCTACGCCGATCACAGGGTTACCACGTTCTAATAACAACTCTGCAAAAATACCTGTACCTGCTCCAATATCAGCAATTGTATTTTCTCGCTTCATACCAATCACATCATAAAGATAATCGATAGCCACTACCGGATAACTAGGACGGTATTTCACATACGCATGGACTCGATCTGAAAATCTTTCTTTGCTATTCATTGTTATCACGCTCCTATAGTTTCATCTAATAAAACTATGTTTCATTTAAATATTATAAATCAATCGCCCTTTGATTGCCAGTCAGCAAAAAGAGACGTTCCTCAGCTTAATCAGGAGTCGTCTCTTTTGATGTCACACCATCTAAAAATTATTGTTTAGCTGTAAATGCTTCTTTTAACTTGTCACTCATGAGGTGCCAGGCATCTTCGGCTACAGCCAGATCACCATTATGGGTAAATCCATGCGCCGCTCCTGCATATTGCTTGGCGGTGACGGTAACACCTGCTGCTTCTAACTGCTTGGCATAACCTACCGTCTCTGCTGCCAATGAATCGCGTTCTGCGGTGATGACCAATGCGGACGGAAGCCCTGTTAGAGAAGGTGCAAATACAGGCGAAGCTAACGGATTACGGGCGTCTTCTGGATGTTCCAAATAACAAGCATTAAAGATACGAGAGATATCATTTGGGATCGCTTCTGGAAATTGTGGTTTTTTCGCTGGATCGGTATCGAGATCAAGTGGTGCATAATCAATTACCTGATACACAATATTCAGCTCATTCCCACGTTCTTTGTTCAACAGACAGATCGCTGCCGCTAGATTACCACCGGCACTATGCCCGCCGACCGCAATACGAGTTGCATCGATATTCAGCTCTGTAGCATGTTCGGCTATCCATTTCACCACTTCATACGATTGGTAGACAGGCACAGGAAACGGATATTCGGGCGCTAACAAATACTCGACATTCACCACGATACATTCTGCCCGATCCGCAATCACACTACACCACGGATTATCCATTTTAGGATTCCCCATCACAAATCCACCACCATGAAAATTAACGAAAACAGGTAATGGATCAGCCAGCTCACGATCAGGGATATGCACGGTTACAGGTGCATCTTCATAAGAAGTAGGAATCATTCGCGACTCCTGCTTCACCTGCGGGGTATAGCTCGGTTGTAATGTAGATCCATTGACATTATTGGTCGATGCTTCTCTTACTTTCTTCACCATTGCTAGTTGTTGTTGTTTATCCATTATGTTTCACTCCTATTCATAGGGTACTTCTTCTCATCATAAAGAAGTTGCAGGGGTATAATCAAATGTAGCGCTTAGACACCCATTCTCTGCTATAAGCTTTAGGTGATATCGACAAACTAAAAAGTGATCTCTATAAATAGAAATCACTTTCGTGTTGTTGCTTTTATTGTTCTACTTTGTGCAAACGGAACGCTTCACGAGAATCGACCAGAGACGCAATATTTTCCCGATACGATTTGAAATGAGGCGTATTCATATGAAATTCAAGCGCCGCTTCATCTTCCCAGATTTCATAAAATACAAACACCCCGGGTTCAATCGATTCATGCAATGTATATTGAATACAACCACTTTCATTACGAGAAGGCTCCAACATTTTGACCAACTCTGCTTTCAATTGCTCTTCATGCCCTGCTTTTGCTTTCAAAATCGCATTATTTACAAGATTCGTCATGGATCTGCTCTCCTTGTGGTTCATTTATTTTTGAGGTGCTATGTATTATCATACCCGTTTTGGAAGAAGATCAAAAATAATGTGAGATTATTAAATTGTTTAATCGACTATAAACAGTTTGGCTCCGGTTACAGTAGAAGAACGATGCGGTTCTGCTTCGTCAGCTACCGTATAGCTCATACCTGCTATTAATTTAAATGTTCGTCCATCTTCTAATAAGGTACCTAACTCTCCTTCAAGCACCAACAGCACATGTCCTCGATAACACCAGTGATCAGCAACATACTTAACGATGTTATGCTAGAGTTCGTCAATAAAATATCCATCACTGTGCCAATGATCGTCTTTTTGAGCAAACATAGATGGAATAGCAGAAACAGGATCGCCAAAATCTTTATGTAATTTTTTTAAAACATCTTTCCACTTTTGCGCCTCAAATACATCGTTAACAAAGTCATATTCACTGGGCAGGTAAATAGCATATGGAGATATGTTTCTCAATCTAGAACAGAACTCTCTTAATTGTTTGGTTATCTTTTCATCAAGCAAAAATAACTTCCAACTTATTAAATGATCATACTCCAAAAGATATTTACCTATGATCAATTCCTGACCATGAGATCCAATCAACTTTATATATCCAAAAAAATAGTAATTTTCTAAAAGACTCATATTCTCATTATCTATGTACCAATACCACTGCTTATTTTTATCAGTTTCAAATATATGGTTTATCACCTTAATTAAATCTTCTGTATCCATATGTTCACGATTAAAAATAGCTGTAAAGTTCATATATGTAATCTCCTTAAGAGGAATTTGTAGATACCAGCAATTGCTTCACTTTAGGCAACATCTGCTCTAGTCTGGAGCTATCAAACCACTCTATTTTTTTCAATAGTTCAACAGCTAATTCAAATTGCTCAGAAGCATATGCGTTGTATTCTGGTGGATAGATATCCTTTTTATGTATTAGATCATCTATGATTTGAAAGCAAGTTACTTCTACATCGTCAACCTTCATATCTTCAAACAATTCTTGGCAATCTTTCAATTCTTGTATTTCATTTATAGAAAATAGTATTTGCATCAGCAAATCTCCTCGTTTAAATTCTTTTTTTAATCATTTAAAATTATAATGGTATCTTTTATAATATAGGGACTATCAGCACTTTAATATCAAAGGAGAGTTCAACGATGCAATTTACAGTGAATGCTACGCTAATTATCGAAATTGAAGATGTTGAGGCGATGTGTTGTTATCGGGATAGAGATGGGGATACGTTTGAAGATTCATTACGATTTGAAATCCAATTACAAGAATTGATTCTGTCTCCAGATTGCATAGTAGATATTCAATTTCCAGCTGATATCTTTATTGATCCCTACTATGAATCTGAAAAAATTATACAAGCCGTCCATTATGTTATTGAAGAAATTCACACTTCATCCGCTTCTAGGGCCTCCTTATCTATCCATACATGAAGAACTTTATACATAACACAGTTCCGCTTGCTTTATCCATACTTCCTTACTAAACGCTTCAAAATCTCCTGTCGCTTCACATTTTTCTAAATAGGCTACCTCTCTGCAATTGCTTCTTCATCGTCGATCTCTAACAAATATAACTGAGTCGCTTCCAAGCCAGCACCGCATAACAACTGCACATCAATCATAAAAAATGAATCTATATTCAGATGCTTGGCTTGCCAGATCAATCTTGTGTCTTCGATCTGCCATGAAGCGTCTCCCATTCTTCCCACGACATAATTTCCAAATCTGCTCTCGGCTGATCCTCCAACATCGCTAACAACTCCACCGAATGACCATCTGGATCTTGGAAATAAATAGATACTGCTGGCATAAACGGAAAGACAGATAACTGCTCTGCGCTTTCTCCAAAAAAGTTCGTCGTCGCAATCCCTAACCCTTCCAAATAGCTACGTGCTTGAGGCATATCTTCTAACGCAATGCGAAAAGCAAAATGCTGACGTTGGATAAGTGATGATGGATAATTTTCCCGAATCCCAAGCATCGATTCCCCGGGCTTCCCTACCCAATAGAACTTCGATTTGCGAAAAGGATCATGGTGTAGTGGAATAATATGTAGTAGTTGCTCGTAAAATTCTGCTGATTTTTTGTAGTCACTGACATTAATATGCGTTTCAAAAATTCCTTGAATCATCTGAAAATCTCCTCTCGATATAAACAAATATTACAGATGTGATGTATTAGCAAAATCGATTAATTTAAATTGACCCTGTTGAAAAGATACGATTGTAATCGAACATTCTTTCACAAGACTTGTTTGTACATTAATAAAATCGGGATGAACTTTCTGTAATTCACTTTCAATAATAACATTTATTAAAAAATCAGTAATCAAACCTCCGTGCGTTACAATAACACTACGACTTTCTGGATATTGTAAAGATATATCAGATAAATAGAAAGCTAATCGATCACCTGCCATCCTAGCTGAATCTCCTTGAGGTGGCACATAGTCTCTTTCTTGAGTACATTTATCCCACAGATCAACAAACTCATCAAACGTTTGATCGGGTATATCACCCCAGTTCGCACGCTCACGCAAACAAGAATTTTCTATAATGGGTATATGATTAAAATGACTAATAATACGAGCTATATGTTTTGCTCTTTGAAGAGGGCTTGAGAAAATTTGATCTATATTCAACTCTTTAAAATAATGTGCAGTCATTTCAGCTTCTTTTATTCCTTGCGAAGTAATATCCACATCCCCAATTGATTTCTCCTTTATGGCATGTCTCACGATATAAAATAGATTGCTCATCTTCATTCCTCCTTCGAGTATTATTAAGTTTATTCTAAAAAATGCTTTTTTCTAACTAGTATGAAGCAAAATATATGTTACGATGAAATATATGTGTAACGATTAGTATGAGATATTTACCTGTATTTTATCAATACCGTTTTAGAAAGGAGAAAATAGTTATAATACATAATCTTAAGAAACAAACAACTATTTTTATCGAAAAAAGAAGGTATATGATATGAAATTTAGTAAGTTAATTTTCCTATTACTAATACTACTATTTTGTATATCTGCTTGTAGTCCACAAGGTAGTATACATCAATTATCAAATGCAAATAATAAATCGGTTACTGATAAAAAAGTAGTTAATCAAGAAATGAAAGATCATCAACCCTCTATTCCACTTTCGTTTGAAACTGTACTTGTAGGAAAAAATCCTACATCTAATTTTTTGATCGATGCTGAACACAACTATTTTCAATTGAAAATCATCAACAAAAGTAAAGTCTTGATTACTTTTAATCTTGTAAATAATGAAAATGGAAAAGAAGTTTTTACAGATCAAGTAAAGCCAAATAAAGTGTTTACTTGGAACAGTAATACCGCTTATCTGAAAGGACTGGATTCAGGAAAATACACTATCCAATACAGATCGAATGGTAGCAATATGAATGGGATAGCATACGGACAGCTTAGCTCAACACCCGAGGGATTACATTAAATAAGATAACACTTTGAAATACATATAATAACGAAATTCTATCTAATATTGTATATCATCAAAAAGAGGCTTCAAGTTCCACTGCGAACTTAAAGCCTCTTTTTGATCGTTCATACATCTCTTTCTATATCTTAATTCAACGACTCAATTAAGCAACTCTACCACATCATACACCCACCCTGCACTAAGCCAATTTCCAAGATCACTGGAACCGCTAATCGGAGTGATTGAGATCGTATTCGTGCCTGCCACTAGAGCAGAAGCAGGAATCGTCCATGAAAATGTGGTGTTGTTGCCACGATATGTTCCAATCGTAAAGCTACGTGAATTCGGTTGTGTCGATGCTGCGGGATTACTTAATATTGTGTTGTTCACAGTCACACTAGGGCGACCATTATTATATGCGGCAGTGATTCCAATATTCAGCACATGTGGTAAAGATGCTTGAGCCGCTGTCAGCGTAAATGTAATTTTAGTCGGTGAATTTTGCCCTCTGAATTGAATGGCAGGGAATTTGTTGGTTGCACCACCGACCGCATACGTCACAGGGCCCCAACTTGCATTACGGCTATCCGATGGATGACGAACAGCAATCGTCTGTCCATTCAGAAACTCTAGTGGTGTGCCATCCCATGTGCCTATACGCCATAATGCTGGTTTACTTGCAGGATCACCTGAAATTGTTCTTGTATTGATCGTTGTTGTGTTACCTGCGGTGACATTGACACTTTCTTTATACACGCCTAACTCTCCTTTGTAGACGGTCATCGTATACGTTCCGGGGATCATATCACGGCGAACTGCCGCTCCACTCGACGATGCGGTTGTCCAGTATTGAGCATTATCATTTGCAAATCTGATCGTATACGTTGAACCGCTCACCATACCCGATAGTCCATTTAAGACAACCGCTCCACGACTGGATACCCAACCCGTTAATCCCAGTCCAGACATCCAGCTAAAGTCCGGTACACTTGGCGTTGAGCCTGTAGTAAAGATCAGCGCATACGGACCATGCAGACCAAGCCGCCAATCTTCGGTCTGCTCATGACCGGAGTTCATATAGTTGTAGACTTCAGTATCTCCACCGCTCTGAAATTGAATATCCCGGAAAAAAGGTCCGCCTGAACTTTTTTCCTGATTTCCATACGCCATAAAGACACCTACACCGTTACCGGTCACTCCACGCACACTCAAGTCTTTGGCTTGATCGTTGCCATAATATTTGGATACCGTCTGACCGTTGGATAATCCAAATACATCCTGACTTTCAATCGCCCCTGTATTATTGCGGATATTTGAATGGGCTGGAACACCGGTCAGTACATTTCCATTGCCTCTGAAAATATAACGCAGTTCGCCGACTGAAGGCTCTGCTGTTATGTACGTCGCCATATAGATAATATTTTCGCCACTACGGGACACATAATAATGAGTTAATGTGCTCGTCTTGGTAATGATCGTTACTGTAGAACCTGAAGGAGATGTACTCCATGTCACATCTGCCCCTGATCCCAGACCTGAACTGATATGAGAACCTTTGCCTGCTGAACTACTGAGTTCGATTCCATTCATTTTGCTAGATGTGATATCTCCATTGTCTTTGTTCACCGTATAGACTAGCCCTGCACCTGTATTTACAACAATCGTTGATCCATTATCTGTTACACCGATCGCCGCGGCATGTCCTGTGGAAGCAGGAAATACACTCGATACTCCTACTAATACGATGACAACAACTAACGTCAACCACTGACGCCATCCCCAATGTCTTGCTTGTAATTCAACTTTGTACATAATCATTATCCCTCCATCATTTGAGTTGAAGTTATTTTGATAACGCTTACAAAATACTGAACGACAGGACATTACTTTTCGGAGATGATGTTTAGTGATTATGATTTATTAGTATAATAAGGAATAAAAAGTAATTTTCTATATACTACATGAAGTTAATATTCTTTTGAATGGATTTTCGGAATTGTTATACGGTAACTCTGTTTTTTCATCTGCTTTGTGTAATAAAGGTAGTTATTGTGTAGATCTGTAGATACACGAGGTAGCGTAGCGATTTCGAGTCATTATTTGAAATAGCGATTTGCACTCATCATGTTAAATACAAAAAAAGCCTTCATGCTTACAACGAAGGCTTTTCTGTGTATAAGTAATGTATTACTTGTATGGCTGCTCTTACATGACTGATGATTTGATGTCTACTTATTGTAAATCTGTTATTCAGGTAAAAGATAAATTATTTTTCACTTAGCAGCTTCTCTAATTGTTCTAATGCCTGCAAATTACCTGAAGCGGAATAATCTAGCCACGGTTGCTCTGTGATCATATATACTTTTTGATTTTTCACAGCTTTGAGTCCTAGCCAGATCGGATCTGTTTGTAGCTTTTCAAATACTTGATCGCTGCCTTCGTCTACAGAAGATACTAATACAAAAATAGCGTCTGCATCCAAATCAGGCAGGATTTCTTTGGAGATATTTTCCCAGTTTTTATCGATTTTTGTGACATTTGGGGAAGGATTTAATTTCAAATCTTCGAACAAAATAGGGCCAAGCGGACGATCCATACCATAGATACGGAACCCTTTAGCAGATACTCGCATCGCTAACACTTTGCCATTGCCAATTTCTTTTTTAAATAATGCAGATACTTCTTTTGCTTTAGCATCATACGCTGTAATAAATGACTCTGCATTGTCTGTGCGATCTACGATTTGGGCGATAGCACGTAAATGATCTTGCCATCTTCCTTCATCTAAATTAATGACATGGGTAGTAGCAATCTGCTCTAATTTATCCAGTCCAAGCTTATCTGCAAATTCAGCATCGATAAAAATCTCGTCCGGTTGTAATCCAATTAATGCTTCCATATCCGGTTCTTTGGTAAAACCTAAATACTGTATGCCTTGATATTGTTCACCTGTAATCGGCAAATAATCGCTTGTGGTCGTTGCCGCAGGTTTGATGCCTAATGCCATCAGATCCCCTGTTAGAAAAATAGAAATTGACGCTATCTTTTTGTTCTCTGTAGTTTCCGTCGTGCTTGTTGTTTCAGTGACTGCTGGTGTTGACCCGCAAGCACTTAACACCCATATCATACAGATTCCTAATGTGATCCCTATCCACTTTTTCATACGTAACCCCTTTATCTATTGATTTCTCTCTCTGTGGAACGATTGACATATGTATCTCTATGTATGTTCAATCGGTTCAACAGTAACTATATTCTCATTACTCAATTGATAATTATTATCAATTAGATTGAATTTTATAGTAGCTACTATACGTTGTCAATGGAAATGATTGTTACCATACTATCTGTTATCTCAAATAGGGTCTATTTTTCAAAACAAAATCAGTTTTAACCCTATGACTAAAATCACTACACCTATCAACCTTAATCGAATAGCCCCTTTAGGTTCTTCCAAAATAAGCAAACCTCCGACAGCTCCGATCACATGCAAGCCAATCGTTGTGATTAGGAATCCTATAATGTAGACTGCTGGACTCAGCAATTGAGGAATTTCAAGACCATGCGCATAACCGTGTGCAAATCCAAAAAGAGCGACTCCACCACTGGCAATCCATACCGATTGTTGACGATTCCAGACGATCGCTAAACCTAGCAAACATACCGAACAAGCGATATAGACTTCCAGATGTGTCCATAACCATCCTTCTAATCCAACCACTCCACCTAGCATCATCATCAATACAAAGCAAGAAGGCACGATATAGATTGCTCGCCCTCCAATCTGCGCACTCCATACACCAACAGCTAACATAGCGACCAGATGATCCACTCCTGTTAAAGGATGCAAAAAACCACTACCACCAAATCCATGAGCTTCTACAACCCCTGCTGGCAACCATCCTAATATAAGGACACATATAAACATCCTAATCATGTACAATCATCTCTTTTTGCTTGCGATGATCTTTTACAATCACAATCAGACTTAGAATCGCAGGGATCATTGGAAATAGAGCTGTATACATGCCTGAAAAATATTCATACCCTACACCTTCTTGTACCATCCTTACGATAGGAAATACAAGCAAATGGGTAGGTTCTCCCAGAATCATACCGACAATCATAAACCACAAAATAAAATTACCAAACGCTTGTCTTTTCCACAGACTGTAAGCCCCTAATACCCAGAAGAAAGGCCCAATAAAAGTAATCAAATAATCGAAATCCTGATCAGACCATGTCTGTCCAGTAATTGAAGCTATTCCTTGATTAAAATGAGTCAATACTTCTTCTCCCACATGAATATAAAAAAGCGCTTGTAACAATAAATACAGCGGTACTAATGTATACGGATCAGCCGGTAAATTCGCAGTTGTTTTGCGCCAACAGATCAATCCACCCATCATAGAGCCGATAATTATACCGACAGGTAATAAGCTACCGGTTTGCGCATAAAAAGTCATTCCATAGATCGCAATACAAGTTACGATTAAGATCGTCCATAGATTTTTTTTACGTCGACTTAACGGTTGTATCGGTTTATGCGGTATCACTTGATCTTGTGGTCGAATAAGCTTAAGTATTCCCGTACCGCCTAGATAAAATAACAACATCGCTACCCAGACTCCGCCGAGATAATAATGTGCATATAACGAATAATGTCCTAATTCTACGATGAGTTGAATAATAGATTCGACAGCGACATAACCATATCCCCACCAGGCAAAAAATGCACCTACACGATACCCTTTGCTTAAAAAGTAACCACCCAATAACAAAATAACAATCGGTAAGCCCACCATCCAGACAAACCAAGTCGTATGACTCATTACAAAATCTTGAGCAAATCCAGCGGAATAATGTATAGCTATAAAGCTTGCATATTTAGATGTATAACGGAAAGTATTCAGTGCAATCAACAAGACAATACAGATGATATAGATAGGTAATAGCGAATCGATATGAGGTACAGCACGATGCGAATAGGTTAACCACCCAATTAGAGCAAGTACAGTCACCAATGTATATTCTGCCCCTATGGCCCATCCCACATGAATCAGTAATAGAACTGACAACGTAATCGATATTGAGATAACGATCAACAGACTTTTAGTATTGGAATTGTCCATTTTATGACCTGCTTTCTTTGATATTGGATATAGATCTCGTAAAGATAAACAACATGTTGTTGCTTAAATTGTAACAATCTGGCGTTCATATTCAACAAACAATAAAGCCAGAATCGTTGCTTAACCTACACTATTTTATATAGTGATGGCTATCTCTCGGATAACGCACAATACGGGCTATACTGACGATAAACAACACAAAAAAAGCCACTCCATCTAAAGGAGTGACTGCTGTTTGGAAGATGATCAGATCGAAGTTTTTTGTAACGTTTGCAAAGGACCTTCTACAAACAAATAAGCCATTTGTGTAGCCATAAATGCTGCTGAATAGGGCATCACACCTGTTAACCATTGTGTAATCAATCCTACATTGGCTGTCGCCACATACGTAATCGCGATATCTTGAGTGATCTGTTGCTGAGGATCAGAGGAGAAATGTTGTCCGATCACTTCATTGAGATTGGCTTTGATAAGCTGGATAAGCTGAGATTGAAAAGAAGGTAACCCTTTATCACCAAGCATCACTTTAAAATAAGGCCGATGCTGAGAAATAATCGTAAGCACACGTAAAAATAAAGCTTCTAACGAATGAATATCTAAGTTTACTTTTTTCATTTCTTTTAATTTCACTTCAGTTTGGAGTGAAGTGAGCATATCCGTCATACTTTGATCCAATAGATCGTATTTATCTCGATAATGCTGGTAAAAGGTAGCCCGATTAATTCCTGCTTCTCGTGTCAGACTTTGCACTGTTATCGCATCGAATCCTACTTGTTCGATCAGCTTGATCAATGCTTCTCGCAACCAACTTTGTGTGCGTACGACACGTAGATCATTAACATTCACCATATCTATTCACCATCCTTGGTGTTTAAGTGGAGTCGTTGACATATGGATTATCTTAAATGTAGACATCGACTCCTTCATATCATATCTCTAATGTACACTTATTAGAAAAGAGAATGAAATACAAGCCACTCCCTCGAATGCACTTCATATACTTACACAACAAAATTTACACGAAAAAAAAACGCTCTACAAAATCATAGAGCGGTTTTTTAGTATAAATTAATGTAGTATGCTGAATTGTTTAATCTGCACTTACCGTAACCGTACTCTGATCACTAAGTAATGCTATATTGTTCTGAATGACTTTATCGCCATCTTTCAATCCGCTGGTAATCAATGTCTGCGAGCCCATTTCACTACCTACTTTTACTTCTTTACGAATCGCTTTGTTATTGACAGCCACATAGACATAAGAGGTTTTTCCGTCTTTTTGAATCGCTTTGGTCGGCACAATTATACCTTCTTTGGCATTTTTTCCGATAATGCTGACATCTGCAAGCATGCCCGGTTTGAGTTTATTGTCTGCATTAGATACAGCCACTTGAACCGGATAACCATTTCCACTGCTATCGATAGAGTTAATATTTTTCACTTTACCTGTCGTTAAAATGTTCGATGAATTGACTCGTACCTGTACACGATCGCCTGCTTGGATATTATTGATCTGATCTGCTGGTACATAGATCAGCATATTCACCGTACTGAGATTTGCGATCACAAGTGAAGGTGCGGAAGGAGCAACCATTTCACCTGTTTCGGCATTTTTAGTTGTAATAATGCCATTAATTGGCGAAGTGACAACAGCATTTTTAAGATTATCTTGAGCGATATTGACATTCAAGCGAGCTTGAGCTACTTTTTGCTCACTAGCTGATATGCCTGCTGTACTTTGAGCAACATCTAGCTGGCGTTGAGCGTTGCTGTAACCGCTATTGGCATTTTCATAACTGCTTGTAGCATTCTGATAGGCACTTTGAGCAGTGGATAATCCTTTTTGCGCTGTACCTAGCACATTTTGAGCGCCCACTAATTGTTCTTCTGCATTCGCTTTAGTATTTAGAGCATTTTGATACGCCGTTTGCGCTGTAATTACCGCTGCATTAACCTGCTCCAATTCAGCTTGTGTAGCTAGACCACTGTTAAATAACGATTGTGTACGTGATGCTGTTTTTTGTGCATTGGTTACATTTTCTTGTGTTTGTCTAATGGTATTCGTAGCTGTAGAAATAGCCGTTTGCGCTTGTTTGAGTGCAGTCTGCGCTTGATTTACCCCTGCTTGTGCTTGGTTCATCCCTCCAGTCGCTTGATCGATTGCGCTTTTGGAAGAAATCACACCGCCTTTTGAACTCACTACACCTGAATTGGCAGAGACCATACCGGATTCACGCGAATCTTTAGCAGTTGTAACACCTGCCGCCGCCGCTTCTACATTCGATTGAGCGATCTTCAGATTATTGCGTAGATCATCGTCTTCTAACTTGAAAAGAACCTGACCTTTTTTCACTTCTGTCCCAATATCAACCGAGATGACTGACACTTTACCGGATATTTTGGGCATAATATTAACTGTAGCTGATGGTGTTACTGTGCCTGTATAAATTTCGCCTTGTCCGATCATGCCTTTTTGCGCCTGACTGACTTTGACCGTGACATTCATATCTTGAACAGCTTCACTACTGGAACAACCTGCTAAAATAACCGTACTTAATAATAGCGCTGTTGCTGTAACTTCCCACTTTTTGATGTTCATCGCTTCTTTCCTTTCTAGAGAACGGTTCTGTCTATATGGATAGGTGAGGCTTTAAGCTTTGGCCAAAATCACTTCTTCTTTCGCTGGTTTTGGCTTACGTTTGCCAATAAATAATAAGATTAATGGAATCGAGCAGAATAGCGGAATCGATGAGATCACAAAAGTATCTGCAATCCCTCGCGAATACGCATCCAGTGAAATCATGCCTGTTAACGAAGAGACCCAGGAGCTACCCAGTGTCGATTGCAAGGTCTGAGCACCATCTGCTGTGATCGATTCTGCAATATGTTGACCGTGTAAAGCGGTTCGACTTTGCATAATAAATGTTAAAATGGCAATCGCAATGGAACCTGCAATCGTCCGAATCAGGTTGGATGCCGCCGAAGCATTGGCTACTTTTTCCGGTGCTACCGCATTCATCCCTACTGTAGATAAAGGCATGAGACACATACCGATTCCGATGCCACGTAGAACGGTGACCATCTCGAACCAAGTCCGAGAAGTCTGTGGAGATAGGCTATACATATGAAAAGTCATCAGACTGGTTAACGTTAAGCCCACCAGACCTATTGGAACAATGCCTATCTTATCCAGTAGCTTCCCTGCAAATGGCATCACTATCGCCATCGCTAACGCTTGAGGAAGTAAGATTAAGCCTGTATCGATTGCTGAGTAAGACTGTACACTTTGCAAAAAGACAGGTGCCAAAAATGTTCCGCCATACATTCCCATCATGACAAAGCTAGACGTAATCACACTAATCGTAAATTTATAATTTTTGAATAAAGATACATCGATAACAGCATTGTCTTTGCCCCATTCGACCACGATCAAAAAGATTAATGACCAGACCGAGATAAACAGTAATCCGACTATTTCAAAAGATGTCCATCCTTTTGATGAACCATTCGATAGAGCATACAATAAAGTTCCTGCACATGTGCCTGCTAGTATAAATCCCAAAATATCGAACTTAATCGGTTCGCTTTTGGGTGGTTCTTTGATCAATAACATGACCATGAGAATAGCGAATAATGCAATCGGTACACAAGCGATAAAGAGGAAGCGCCAGTTAAACCATTCGATCAAGTATCCGCTTAGTGTAGGGCCTATCGCTGGAGCAGCCATGGCCGAAATCCCCCAGATCCCGATTGCCATCCCAACTTGCTCACGTGGAATAATTTTATAAATAATCGTCATACTCAGTGGAATAATAACGCCGCCACCAAGACCAGCAATAATACGAGCAATAATCAACGACATATCATTCCATGCGAAAATGCAAAAAGCGGTTCCTAGCGTAAACAGGGCTAATGCACCGATTAAGAACTTTTTATAGCCTACTTTGCGTTCCATAAATCCTGTAATTGGCACGATAATACCTGACGCTAATGTATAGCCGGTGATGACCCATTGAATCCGGGTTGTGGTTGAGCCTAGATCGGTCGTTAATTGCGGAATCGCTACATTGATCAGGCTGTTATTTAGTACAGCGATAAAAGCACCAAGAACAATAGCGAAGAAAGCAAGCCAGCGTTCTTTGGAAGAGGTATCCAAGGAAGGAGCAGCAGCCATTTCATTAGAAGCCACATCGACTCCCCCTTTTACTGTGTATAGATTTTAATTTCAACATTGGTTCCGGGAATCAGTGTCATGCCGTCCGGTACATTCAATGCTATTTCAACAGGGATTCGTTGGGTCACTTTGTTAAAGTTACCACTGGTATTGGTAGCAGGAATCGCAGAAAATACAGCATTGGAAGCTTGTCCAATTTTGCGAATTTTGCCTTGTATCGTGGCTCCTTCAATCGCATCAAGCGTAATATCAACCCGTGCACCTAACTTAATCCGGCTAATATCTGTTTCTTCAATATTGGTGGATACATATAGATTTTTCATATCTGCCATAATAGCGATCGCTGTACTCGGTGATCCCATTTCTCGTTCTTTGGATTGTACTTTGAGCACCGTACCATCAATAGGGGCACGTACCACTGATTTACTAATATCACTTGCTTCTAGACCAGATACATCTTGTTCAGCGATCGGTTCATTCTTTTTGAGAATATCGCCTTCTTCGACATCAATATGATCTAATCGAGCAGTCAGCTGAGGCATCACTTTATACTGATCTGCACTAATTCGAGCATCATCTGTTTTGACGAAATGACTTCCTTGATACCAGTAGTAATAGCCCAGTGCACTACCACTTACGACCAGTAGTACCAGTAAAATAATTAAAATAATCTTCTTCTTCACTTACTCCACCTCAGCAGTCTAAAAGTTGGGAATCTCTATTCAAACCATCATCGCGATCTGTACTCACCTATGCTCTAGAGCATGTAATACATCAAGAACGATGTTTTTCAAGTAACGATAGTAATTGTTTAAATGCTTTTAATTCGACTTTCTTTTTATCCAATGTATATGCACCCATAAAATCAACCATTTCGTGTTGATCAGGATCGACATAGTCGGGCAAAGGATGATATGAATTTGCTTGTAAATAGTCTATTCGCTTCTCCAAATTTTCGATGGTTTCCAATGTCGAATAGATCAGTTTGTTCACATCTACAAGCTGAATAAACAACAGCGAAGCAAATAAAGAACGAACATCTTCAGGATTTTTAAAGCTTTTATAAATCATTTCTTTTAAATGTTCTTTCCCTTTTTCAGTAATCGTATAATTTGTTTTTTCAGGACGATTATCATTTTGAATCGTATTCACTTTTTGAATATAGTCTTTCTTTTGCAAGGCTTCGAAATTGTAGTACAAATTACCATCGGTGACCCGTACCAGACCTTCTGTGCCGTTATTAATAATTTTTTTGATATCATACGGGTGATAATCCTGATCATGAAGCTTTCCCAAAATAAAAATCTGTATAGACAATTAAAAGCATCTCCTTTGTTCCTATTCATTTATAACAGTGTATTTATCTATAGGTTTGATTCTATCGATGCTTTGCTTATCAAAAATTACTTTGCGTAGATTACTCTGTACAGAGTAATAAACAAGATTATCTTATGTAATTTTTTAAACGTTGTCAATGGTTTTCAAGATTTATGTAGGTATGTAATGTATTTTTACAAAATAAAGGTTGTTTTTACGCCAAAAAGAGTAAAATCCTTTCAACATTCTGAAGGATTCTACTCTTTTTAAAATGTAAATATATTGGTTATTCTTATGCTGATTTCATAGTTGGTGCTAATTCACTTTTCTCTACTTCTGTTTGGTCATTGTTTTTCGATTGATAGACTGGCTTTTTTAACAAGCCAATGATACAAGCGGTAACGACAGAACCAACAGCAATACAGAGGATATAGAGCAATGGATTACTGGCTGCTATCGGAATCACGAAGATACCTCCATGCGGAGCTTGTAGTGAAATACCCAGTGCCATACACATTCCGCCACCGATCGCTGCACCAACAATATTAGCAGGAATAATCCGTAATGGATCATTGGCGGCAAAAGGAATAGCGGCTTCGGTAATAAAAGAAGCACCCATGATATAAGCGGCTTTGCCTGCATTGCGTTCTTCGATGGTAAATTTGTTTTTGAACAATGTCGTTGCTAATGCGATACCTAGCGGCGGAACCATACCTCCAACCATCAGAGCAGCAGACGGTTCAAATATCTGATTGGCAAACATAGCGAGTCCAAAAGCAGATGCGGTTTTGTTAATCGGCCCACCCATATCCGATGCCATCATACCTGCAAGTAAAGCACCTAACAATATCGCATTCGTCCCTGTTAAGCTATTGAGCCATCCCTGTAACGATACGTTAATCCAAGCCATCGGTGTATTCACGACAAAGTACATAATAATCGCTGTTACAAATGAACCGACTAAAGGTAAAATCAACACAGGCGACAGACTTTGTAAGGAATCAGGAATCCCTCTCACTAATCGTTTGATCGCTAAAATACTATATCCTGCGATAAATCCTGCTAACATCCCGCCGAGGAAGCCTGAACCACCGAGTGTGGCAAGCATTCCGCCAATCATCCCCGGTGCTAGACCTGGACGATCTGCAATACTATAGGCAATATACCCTGCTAATACAGGAACCATTAGAGCAAAGGCTGCACTACCACCTGCTGTACTCAAAAAAGCAGCAAACGGATTATAATCAGGGCTTGTTGGATCAGCGGCATGAATACCGAACATAAATGAGAGCGCAATCAATATTCCGCCAGCGACGACGAATGGAATCATAAAGGAGACACCATTCATAATATGACTGTAGATTTTAGGCTGTTTGAGACGTGTTTTTTCTTTTGCTTCTTTGAGGTTGGATTGACCACCATTTTGAGCGACACCTTTACCTGCTATCGCTTCTTCAATCAAATCTTTAGCATGATGAATACCGTTTTTGACCGACGTTTGAACCACTTTACGGTTACCGAAAACGCTCATATCGACTTTGACATCGGCGGCAACTACGATTCCATCCGCTTGCTCAATATCTTCCGCTGTTAATTCATTTTCGACACCTGTTGATCCGTTTGTCTGTACTTTGATCTGTACTCCCAATTCTTGAGCGGCATTTTTTAATGATTCTGCCGCCATAAAGGTATGAGCAATTCCTGTAGGACAACCGGTAACGCCGACGATTTTTTTGCCTGCATGTTTTTTATCACTATGCAGAGCGGCTGTATCTTGTTGTTCGGCTTGTTCAAATAGTCGCACAATCTCTTCACGATCACGTGCCAGAATGAGCTTCGCTCTGAACAATTCATCCATCAGAAAAGTGGAGATTTTGGATAACGTCTGCAAATGTTCAGAAGACGAATGTTGATCAACCGCAATCATAAAAAACAGATTACATGATTCTGTGCTGTAATTAATACCGCTTAGTGATCGACCCATAATAATTGCGGGCGCTTTGACTCCTGCGGACTTGGCATGTGGAATAGCAATCCCGAAGCCCACTTCAGTCGGTACCTGTTCTTCACGCGCCCAGATATCTTTTTTAAATTGCTCAATATCGCTCAAATAGCCGTTATTATTTAACTTTTGCGCTAATTCATCTATCAATTCTGCTTTGGTGGTAGCGGTGACATCCAATATGATATTTTCCGGTTGTAACACACTAGAAATCTTCATGATTGATCACTCCTCTTATAGCTCTCCCAATTTATAAAGGGATGCTTTACCTGTTGATCCGAAAAGATCCATTTTTTTCTTCACCAATTCTGTTGCCGCTTGAGTCGCTTCAGGCATTAAGAAATCAGGTTCATAAGCATTAGGATTCGCATCGAGTGTTTTTCTTAATTGATTGTAAAAGGCACGTTTCATATCTGTAGATAAATTGATTTTGGCGATACCGTGCTTCACCGCTTCTCTGATTTCTTCATCTGGATTATCTGAACCACCATGTAACACTAATGGAATTTTCACTTTTTCATGAATCTGTTGGAGTCGATCGATTTTGATCGAATGGTCTTTCGTTTGCGGATAGATACCGTGTGAAGTCCCTACCGCCACAGCCAGTGTATCAATACCTGTCTGTTCTACAAAAATCGCCGCTTCATCAGGGTTGGTATACAGAATTTCATCTGCTCCACCTTCAGAGCTACCTTCATTACTACCGATCGTACCCAGCTCACCTTCAACCGATACATCCACCAGATGTGCTAATTCTACAGCTTCTCGTGTAGCCGCAATATTTTCTTCAAAGGGTAAATGCGAAGCGTCCATCATCACTGATGTATAGCCGTTGCGAATCGAGCGTGTAATATCTTTGATACTTGCTCCATGATCCAGATGAATCACAAACGGTACTTTCGATTTGGATGCCGCTTCACGTACATAAGCGACAAAACTATCGGTCACCAGATCAATTTCGTTCGGGTGAATCTGCATAATAGCAGGTGAATTTTGTGCTTCTGCGGCATTGATGACCACTTTGACGAACTCACTATTCGCTACATTAAAAGAACCGACTGCAAATTTATTCTCATACGCCACTTTAAGTAAATCTTTCATATTGATTAACATTTGAATGCCTCCTAAGGGTTATTTGGAAGACCAGACTTCCAAAAATTCATCGTAATTAGTGATTTTGAGTAGCTTTTCGGTCATATTGGTCTGCTTGAACACATCGTAAATTTCTTCAAAAAATTTGGTGTTGTTCACCTTTTGATTTTTGGGTGGGATAAAGAGAAAGATGATCTGCGCCATCTGATCACCCCACAGTATTTTTTGCTTATTGATAGCGACCAGTACACGTAATTTTTTGTTATCTCCACAATCAAATGGATGGGGCATCGCGACTAGATTTCCTATATTGGTACTCGACATTTTTTCCCGTTCCAGAATACTGGTATACAGATGTTGAATATCTCCTAGTTCTGTAAGGGTTTTCAATAAATCAGCAGGTTGATCCTCATCTAAGAAAAAGAGATCGTTTGGTGATAAATAATACTTCAATAATCCACGATTTAACTGGATCGAAATATTTTTCATATCTTCACTGGTAATCATTTCACTCACGACAATTATATTTTGAGCCTGTAATTGATGTTGTTCGGCGATCTCGCTTGTCGTAATAATCGTCTCGATTCCTTCAGGCAGAAGATGAATTTCATGATTAGCGAGCAGACTGTCGATTTTGATATTCGGAAAATACAGATTGATTTTGCGTTCTAATAGCTTGCCCACTAACGGGTTTTTGCCATAAATAATCGCTATACGTTTGCGGGTTTCTTGAGAGTTCTCGATAATACCCATCACATGAAGCGTTAAATAACCGATTTCATTTTCCGGGATTTTGATATTTAAGCAAAATTGCAATTCTTTCGCTAACACAACCGCAATATTATAAGCGTTGGTGTATTCTGATTTTATTTGAGTAATAAAAGGATTTTCGACAGGAAAGTAATATTTTAACGGATATAAGGACTTGGTAATATGAGCAAGTAGTCGATCGAACAGTTCTTCATTTTTGTAACTGACAAATCCATATTGCTCTCCAACGTTCTGGATTACGGCTTTGATTTTGGCTTCGATCTCATTGGATTGCTCATGTTCGATGCCTTCATTTTTTTTCGGTAAAATCTGTAGTGCAATCAGCAGATAACCTAGATACTGATACTCGTATTCATCAAATGGAGTCTTTAACTCCATGGTCAAACGGTTCAAAATAGAACGGGCGATACGTAATTCTTCAAAGCTTGTATGATCAAGACGCATATCTTGTGCTGCGATAGGCTGTCCGAGTTCAACCCGCTTGAGGCTGATCAGTACATTGACACAGATCGAAAATAATTCCTGTGAACTCAGTAGCAAATGATATCGTGCGACTTCTTCCTCGATACATGTGTAGATAAAGGTAATCGCTGATTCGTTAAACCAATCGCCAAAATAATACTGTAGCGCTTCATCCAACGACATGCGTTTGAGACAATCCGCAGTCACCAGCTTTTTGAGCAAAATCCGCTTTTCGACTTCGCTTCCTTTAAGCCGAATGCCTTGAAAAATAATCGCTTCGATCTCAATATTCTGCTTTTCTGCTTGAATGGTCTGCAACAATTTCTGTACATCTTTGCGAATCGTTTGTGTAGAAAAATAAAGATTTTTGGCTAAATCTTCATAAGTGATAAAGTCTGTCTGTGACAGTAACGCTTTAATAATATGGAAAGCTCGCTCTTCATAATCATCTTCATTCTGATGGAGATTCGACAAGTCTCCGACAAGCTTGTATCCTTTGCGAGTGTTACCTGTGATAATCGCTTTATCTAAATAATTCTCGTTGATTTCTTTGATGTCATTGCGTATCGTTCTCGTCGTTACATCAAATAGATTAGCTAATTCGCTCCCACTCACAAAGTCATGCTCCGATTGTTTTAAATGCTCCAATAGCTTAATGTAACGTTTCCGCATTTGATTTCCTCCTCGCATTTATACTAATGCAAGCGCTTTATTTACACCAAGCCTATAGTGTTTCCTAATAGTTAGGAAGTGATTTGTTGTTTGTTCTATGATACCCACCTTTTAAATATCTAAGAGACTTCACTATTTAAGAATCTTTTGCGAAAAAAGGAATAGCAAAAAAGCCTTGAAGAATTATGAAAAGATTTCATAACTCATCAAGACTTGGGTTCGTGATTTTAGACGAAAAAGACTACATCCTATGATGATAAGGTTCTATTCAATCTTTAAGGTGTACGATGAACATCAAAGCTAACTTCTTGTAAAAATTCTATCACTTCTCCATTGGGGCTCTGAATCACAGCATTATGCACCCATAGTTGCGGATCACCTAGTGACAGATGTGCAGGTTGGATATAAGGAATAGCTCCATACGCTAAAGACTGTTGATATATCTTTTCTACATCGTCTACATAAAAGGCAAAATGCAATAGCGCTCCATAACGAACATCATCGCGCGAATGAGCACGTTTTCCTTGAGCAGCAATAACCGCTCCTGCATCAAACAATTCAATACATGTACGCTGATCTGGTGAAATAAGCATACAAGCGTGTTCAATGTTGAACTCAGGCAAACTCCATTGATGCCCTATTCGAAATCCAAGTACTTCCTGATAAAAAATAAGCGTTTTCTCGTAATCTTCTGCTTGAATAGCTACATGGGCTAACCCGTTTATCCCGATGTTAATCTCCCCTTCGTGATATGATCTATTTATTATAAAAGAATGCAAACGAGCGATATATGAACAAAAAAAGCACATTAGCCCGTAATACTAACAAAAAGAAGTTAATTTCTGCTATTTACCTTTTATTCAAAAAAAGCAAAGCGATAAGGAGAAATCATACAGTGTCCTATTCGATAGATGAGATAGATCGCCAATTAATGAGAAAGCTTCAACAGCATGCCCGAATAACGATTGTGCAACTGAGCAAAGAACTCCATATGTCTGCGCCATCTATCAGAGAACGAATTCTACGATTAGAAGAACAAGGAATTATTACAGGATACCATGCGGCTTTTGACGATAAACAATTAAATCTTCATTTAACAACGTTTATGATGATCAAAACAGAGCGCTGTCAAGAAGTTGTAGCATTTTGTGAACAAGCTTTAGAAGTGACTGACCTTCATCGAATCAGTGGAGAATATAATTATTTGTTAAGAATCCAGACAACTTCTATGGAAGAATTGGTTCATTTTCAGGAAAATATTGGACGTTTAGGTGTTTCCAAATCGCATGTAAGTATCAAAAATATATTTGAACATCGATATCCTAAGTTCTGATATTCCGCTTTATTCTTTATGTACGAAATAAGATCAGCTTTTATTTAGAAATAAACTATTATCTATACTAATAGCCAAAAAGCCACCCTTGAACAAAGGCTGGCTTGAAATGATTGGTATCAAAGATATTTTGTTGATGTCACTTTACTTCTGAGCGATCGAACTTGTTGTTTCTGTCGATTCTTTTGCTTCACCATGTCCTGCACCGAATAAATTCAATACCACGACTCCAACAACGATAAGCCCTATACCTACCATACTTCCTGTATTGATCTTTTCTTTCCAGATGAGTACAGAGATCAATGCTGTCGCTACAGCTCCTACACCTGACCAGATCGCATACGTCATATTAAGTGGTAACGTTTTGAGCGTTAACGAAACAAAGTAAAATGAGATCACAAAAGCAACAATGGTCAGCAATGTCGGATATAACTTGGTAAATCCTTCAGAAGCTTTGAGCATCGACGTTCCAATCAATTCGCCTATGATTGAAATTGCCAAAAAGAGATATGCCATTATGATTGCTCCTTTATATAATTTCTAAGTTCTTCCATAATCTGCTGTTGTAACTTATCATCAGGTGGCGCCAGACCAAACATACCTGCGAACCATAATCCATCCACTACTAATCGCGCCATCGTAGCACGTACTGGATCAAGTTCATCATGTTCGAGTTTATGCTGAATATCTTGATAATCTTCTTGCAATAATTTAAGCATTTTGGGATGAGTAAAGTGTGCTACCGATAGTGCGGTATATAGACCATCTACATCCTGCTCTTCTGAAAATGAAGTCTCTACATAAGCACGTGTCCATTTCCCTTTAGAATCGGAATCTTGCTCAGCTCGTTGATATAATTCTCCGGTAAAATGATTGGACATCCGTTCGACCATGCCTAGAATCAATTCCTCTTTGTTCGGAAAATGATATAGTAGTCCGCCTTTGCTGATGCCTGCTTGTTTGGCTACTGCTTCTAACGTTAATTTGTCTACGCCTTCTTCACGTACCACATGAGCAGCCGCTTTGAGAATCGTTTCTTTTTTTAATTCTTTTTTAGTTGTTGTCATCATTGATCACCCATTTTACTATACCGTCTGGACGGTTTTATTTCAAGTGAAATTTTAAAATAAAATCACTCAAAATAACAAAATCCCTGAACGAATGTTGAATATACTTCATCATCCATCAGGGCTTTTATCATCGATTCTATTTAATTAAAGAGATTGCAGATAGGCTTCAAGTCGATCCCATGTTTCGCGAATACCTTGCTCTACTCCCATCTCGATCACCTGTTGCAAAGCTTCCACAGATTCAAAGCGAGAATGACTGATTAATTGAGTCTGCCCGTCCTGATCTGCAAATAACATCGTAATATGACTAGGTGGCATTCCTTCAACCTCATTGCTATCGGCATCGGAGAAATAATCGGTATAGACTATTTTTTGATTAGGTTCAATCTCATGATAGACGGCTTTACCCCATGATTCATATCCATAAAAATCACCTTGCGTGGGATCGATACACTTCATACAATAATGCCAGATCCCCCTCTGGACGAAAATCGATATTGCAGACCGTTAGCGTCCATCCATTGGGGCCCCACCACTCTGTCAAATGTTCTGCTGTTGAGAATGCTTGAAATACCTGTTCACGTGTAGCATCGAAAACCCGTTCTAGCACTAACGTCTGACCTTCTACTTTGGAGATCATTTTAGATGACATGATTCATCCTCCTGTAATGTAGTTTGGGTAATGGCTATAGATGCTCATTCTCTAGGTTGCTACGTTAAATATACTATCAAAACATGCCTTTATTAAAGTTATATTTATACCAATAATCAACATTTCTAGGTTTAGGTATAATTCATACGATTATTCTATAAAAAAAGAACGCTCCAGCGTATAGCCAGAACGTTCTTTTTGAAATTTCCACTTTTACTGATTGATTCTTGTTGCTGTTACAATATCTCCAAATGCCCAATGAGATGCTGGAACATCTGACCACTGAGATGTAGTTGTCTCTACGCTTGGTGTTAGATTCAGTACTCGATTGAATAAGGTAACCGCTTGTGCACGGCTTAATGTCTGGTTCGGCTTGAATGTACCATCTGGCATCCCTTGCATATAGCCTGCTTGCTGAACTTGAGCAATAGATACGTCTGCCCAGTGTCCTTTCGTATCCGGGAAAATAGGACCTTCTCCACTAAGCTTCATCCAGCGAGCAAGGATCGTCGCCATTTCAGCTCTAGTGATTGGACGTTCCGGTGCGAATGTGTTCGGACTATCCCCTTGCATCCAACCTGCGGCAGTAATCGCTTGAATCGCTTCTGTACTCCATTTGCCAGCGATCACATCACTATACTTCGATGTCTGATCTGCTGTTGTGGAAGATGTAGATAAGCCATCTCCTCCCAGACGGACAAGAATAGATGCTAACTCGGCGCGTGTCACAGTACGATTAGGTTTAAAAGTCTGATTAGGATAACCTTGCATATAAGGTTCGTTCGTTGGCTTGCTTTCGCTTGTCTTGTCACGATCTAGCGATTTCTCCAGATGAACAATTGTAAATGTACTGAATTTGTTAACGCTAAATTGTAATGCAGAAGATCCATTGTCTTCAGAGATTACTGTAGGTTGTAGTAACTCTTTGGTTCCATCACTGTGTTCAACATAGATCATTAGATTGTTCACAAATGTCTGACGTTCTGTTGTGGATGCTGGTAAAGCTTGCTCTGGTAAAGGAAGAACTAGATTCACAGGCTGTCCTTGTAGATTCGTATCGATCTCTACAGGTGTACCGATCACTTGTACGGTTCCATTGCCTATAGCAGATTGTATGAGACGATCTTGTTGCACACGTTCGTTCACCGCTTGTTGATCGGTTGCTTTTTGCAAAGGACGAATCGTAAATTGACGATCTGCTCCTAATGCAGACAATGTAGCTACAGGTAGAATTAGTTGTGCATGATTAGTATACACTTCTAGATTCATTTGATTATTTACCAATATGCTCGCTGTTTGTTGAGGTAAACCCAATTGCAATTCACTAACTTCATTGTTGGGGTCTGGCATCATAAGACGTACGGTTGATTTACCTTCTGCTTTTACTTTTTGCACCGTTTCTTGTGCTTGGGACGCTTCGTAATTAACAGTGTCTTTTTTGGTTCCATCTGCTAATGTTGTACGTTTAATTATAAGGTTAGAAGAAGTAATGTTCTCAGTCGCTACTGCTGAACCACCGCCATCTTTACTGGAAGAATTACCCGTAGTAGGAGTCGGTGTTGGTTCTGGATTAGGAACAGGATTAGGCGTTGTGCCTCCATCCGGTTCAGTCGCTTCTAGATCACGTGCAAATGTTAGATAGAAATCATCTAATGATCCCCATGCTCCACCACCCGCTTGAATTGTAGCACCTACGGTTAACATTCCATCAGTTACTTTGATGTCTTTCAGTTCAGGCTGATTCCATTGCACCCAGCCTTTAACTCCTGTCTCTGCTTGTACTTCTTGTCCACCCGTAGAAGCAAATAAAGCCATCTGGGATGGATTTGCTTCGCCACCTTGAATCGACATGGAGAGATCATAATAACCGGGCTTCAGTCCTTGTACGATCTGCTTCACTTTAAAATTCACACCATCCGCTGAAAAGAAATGGAGCGAGTATTGTCCGGATTTGGCATCTGAAGCTTTGTTTTGGAAATCAGTATGCGGTGTACTTCCATCGCCATACGTCACTTCCCACATACTACGATCATTTTGTTCGAATCCACCATTGAGCAGTAGATTGGGACGGCGAATATCCAGTTTTGCTTGTGCCGCGTATCCACCGGTAGCTGTTCCTTTGATCGTATACTGACCTGCACCTTGACGTAGTGCATCTTCTAACTCTTGCTGATCCCAGACTACAGCTAGTGTGCCTGTAGTACCGTCATTATAAGTTGCTGTCACTACACTAGGTAATGTGATAGGATCACCTGCATTAGCTGTAATATTCACAGTTTGCACTTCATCGACTTTGAGCGTTGCTACTGCACCCGTGTTTACGTATTTGAATACATTGAGCGAAGGTAATGGATGACCTGCAAAATCAAACAATGCCTGATTATCGACAGCACTACCGCCATACCATTTACCCGCATCATCGGGATCATATTCTGCCGCATAACTAGATGCCCAACCTGATCCATATTGTTCCCATAGTTTTTTATTTTGTTCGATATTTTCTTTCGGCCCTACAGGTAACCATGCAGGTTCCCAATAAAATACACCTATGCCGGCATCTCCAACTTGCGATACCGCTTGGATCACATTACGCACAGATGTCGCTTGTCCTTGAGCGCTGATCGGATAATCAAGCGTCTGTCCTGAACTGCGAGGCGCTGTATTTTCATGACCGTCTCCATCTTCGGCTGTGTAGGCATAAGACGTTTCAGCGACCATCACTTTTTTGCCATACGTATCGGCTACTTGCTTCAATACAGCAGTCAAATTGCTCAGTGTACCGTGCCAGAATGGATAATACGAACTGGCAAATACATCATAATCGACTCCTTGTTCCGCAAGCGCTTTGGCATAAGAAAGATAACGACCCGGTGTCTCTGGATTCGTAAAATGTAGCGCAATCAGAATCTTAGGATCTACTGCTCGTATCGCCTGACTGCCTTTATTGAACAATCTGCTGATATTCACCCAGTTATTTTCCCCGATAAATGATTGATTCGTTTCATTACCTACTTGTACCATACCTACATCTATCCCTGCATCTACAATCTGTTGTAGGCTTATCTTGGTATAATCATAGACCGCTTGTTCTTTGTCCGCCAGATTAAGGTTTGCCCATGCTTTCGGAGTATGTTGCTTACCCGGATCTGCCCAGAAATCAGAATAATGGAAATCGACTAACAATTTCATACCATTTGCCGTCGCTCGTTTTCCCATTTCGATCGCTTTGGCAAGATCATTATCTCCGCCACCGTATCCTTTACCATCTGCTGTATACGGATCATTCCAGATACGCACACGAATATAATTGACACCGGATTGTTTTAACGTTGTAAATATATCTTGCTCTATCCCTTGCTCATTATAGAAAAGCACGCCACTTTGCTCCAGTGAGAGAATACTGGATACATCGACCCCTTTAATAAAGTCGGATTTCAAGCCCGGTACTTTTTGGACAAAAATATCGGCTTGTACAGGTGTGGTTGTATCGGTGCTTGTCTGCTTCAACTTCACTGCATCAAGATATCCCCATGCGCCTGCTCCACCTGTGATTCTAGCTCCAATCTTAAGGTTAGTCGTCGGCTCGGTCAGAACAAATTTCAATATGACCGTTCCCCACTGATTGTATCCTGTTGTTGCCACGTCATTACTTTGTTCATTGCCTGCGAACAATTGAACATGACTTGCTTCTGCTCCTGTACCGCCCATTGACTGGACAGACAATTCGTAGCTTCCAGCAGAAAGTGTAGGCACATTCTGACTTACGGTGACTTGCTGGCTAGTCGTAGATTGATCGCTTATCCAATATTTGAATGCATACGTATCTTCTGAGGGTGTAATAAAAGAATCATTCACATACGCATATTGCTGAATATCAATTAATTTCCAATCTGAAGAATCCACTTGCCATGATGAATCATTCCAAAAATCACTTTCAAATCCTCCATTTTGAATCCATTCGTTGTCACTGGTTGCTTCTGCTAATGCAGGTGTCAGATGAGCCGGTAATAGACCGATGATCATCACCATTACTAACAACAACGAAGCTATCTTTTTCTTTCTTTTCAATGATGTATCCCCTTTCGCTCTATCTATGTGTATATCTTCACATAAGCACTGTTCTTTTATGTAAAGCGCTTACATATAGCTGTGATCACTATAGCATCCTCTTTTGCACAGCAACATGGGACGATTGCAACATTTTGTGTTTTTAGGCAAGCATTTTGGTGAGAACTGTTATTCCGACTGTTTAGATTGGCGATATATGGAATTTTGGTCAAAAAAAGAACCTTCCATCTGCAAAACAGATCAAAGGTTCTACTATTTACATTACCGTATGTTATCTTATCTTGCTCCATATCAAGCTATACCTTTTTAAAGACTTTGGTATCCATATCTAGCTCAGTCGCTGGATAATCGCTTAGACCTAACGTGTCAGAAGTGGAGGCATGAATACTTTGGAAAAGATCTGGATGTTCCGCCAGCTTTTTACCATACGAAGGAATCATGTCTCTAAGCTTAGGTTCCCATTCTGGCATCCGTTGCGGGAAACATTTTTGGAAAAGATCGAGCATAACATGTACAGCTGTCGAAGCACCGGGTGAAGCACCTAGCAACGCAGCAATCGATCCGTCAGCAGCACTGACGACTTCTGTCCCGAATTGAAGTGTACCTTTGCCATCTTCTGTGTCTTTAATAACCTGCACACGCTGACCAGCAACGACGATTTCCCAATCTTCGCTTTTGGCATTAGGAACGAATTCACGTACTTCTTCCATCCGTTTATCGTTTGACAGCATCACTTGTTGAATCAGATATTTGGTTAGCGCCATCTCTTTTGCTCCTGCGGCTAACATCGTGAACAAGTTGTTCGGTTTGACCGAATTGATCAGATCCATATTTGAACCCGTTTTCAAAAATTTCGGTGAAAAGCCTGCAAATGGGCCGAAGAGTAGTGCTTTTTTATTACCAATATAACGTGTATCCAAATGCGGTACAGACATCGGCGGAGCACCTAATTTTGCTTTACCATAGACTTTGGCATGATGTTGCTCAATCACTGCTTGATTGGTACATGACATAAAGACGCCACTAACCGGAAATCCACCGATATGCTTGGATTCAGGAATACCTGTTTTTTGAAGCAACGGTAGACTACCGCCACCTCCGCCAATAAAGACAAATTTAGCAATATGAAGTTCTGTTTTGCCTGTGCTGATATTATGGACTTTGACTTCCCATCCACCTTCGGCAGCACGCTTGATATCTTTAATCATATGTTTATAGTGTATTTCTACATTTTTAGTTTTGAGATCGTCGAATAAAATACGAGTTAACGCACCAAAATTCACATCGGTTCCATAATCGATTTTGGTAGCGGCAATCGGTTCATTCGATGTACGACCTTCCATCATTAATGGAATCCATTGTTTTAATTTAACCGGGTCTTCTGAATATTGCATGCCTTGAAATAACGGATTTTCCGAAAGCGCTTTAAATCTTTTATTCAGAAAAGTCACATTACTTTGTCCTAACACAAAACTCATATGTGGAATCGGCTTAATAAAGTCTTGTGGTCGACGAATAATATTGCGCTTTACGAGATGAGACCAGAACTGCTTGGATAGTTGAAATTGCTCGTTAATATTAACGGCTTTGCTAATATCGACCGATCCATCGGGCTTCTCTGACGTATAGTTCAGTTCACACAGCGCAGCATGACCTGTTCCTGCATTATTCCATTCGTTAGAGCTTTCTTCTCCTGCATTGGCTAGCTTCTCAAATACTTTGATTTCCCATTCGGGTGCTAACTCTTTAAGCAATGACCCCAAAGTCGCACTCATGACTCCGGCACCAATTAAGATAATGTCTGTTTTTTTCGGTATGCTGTTCATAAAAACCTTCCTTTATCTCTTTATATTTGCAAAAAAGAGCAGGCGCTTCTATCCAGGTCATTCCAGAAGCAAAGCTCCACTCAGGAATATACGTTATCTGTATTCATTATAACCAAATTATCTTCTATTTAAAATATTATCGGCATGTGTCTCTTCATTATAAACTATTTTGATCTGGTAAAAAATGAGAAGATTGACTGAAATAGTCGAACATCTTAAAGTCTATCGGGTTACTGTGCTTTTGTCTAGCAATCTACAGCTTTTATTATGTTATATTATACATAATATGTAGGTCAAAAGGATACGTTAGCTTTGGATAGGAACTACGTATCCTTTAGGTACAGCGATCATTATATAGTTGGCATTACAACGTTGCTATCGAATGTTTCAGTCTAAATCGATCTCCAGTATCTTCAATCTCATATAGATAACAACGTGAAGCAGGCATATCAAAAGGACGATGCAAAATCAACATCCATTGCTGATCAAAAGTCTGGAAAAGCATCCCGTGACCGCTATCTTCTTTCACTAATGGCTCCAATTGTTCCCACGGACCTGCAAGTGTACCACTGATTGAGCGAGCAATCGTCTGCACATAGCTATCTCCTTCATAGCTTGACCATAACATCATCAGCTTACCGCCAGATGTACGATAAAGCTGACAACCATCGGTGACATAGACAGATATCTCTTGATCCTCTGGCGCATGCTGTTGCTGGGATAACCACGGTGCCGAAGAAGCTTGTAATAACGTCATCGGTTCTCCGATAGCAGTTGATAAGTCAGCATCAAGACGCACCGCTTCGATCGTACCGTCAATCGTCTGAATCCATTCATGACAATAGACCATCCATGGCTCATCTTGTTCATCCATATACAGCGTGCCATCTAATGTCATCTGAGTTGAAGATACCACAGGAGCTTCCGGGTTGATCATTTCAAAAGGGCCTGCTGGTGAATCGCTCACAGCAATCACAGTACCTCTCCAATGCTTCTCATACCCTTGAACAGGCTCACCATCTAGCTTCCGCTCTTGATTATGAAGTGTCACAAATAAATAGTACCGACCTTTATAAGCGTGTACTTCAGGAGCCCAAGCCCCATGTTGAGGATGTGCCCAACTATTTTCAGGTACGGTAAAGACAAGATAAGGACCTTTCCAAGACTCCAAGTCCTGACTGGTATACGTTAATACTCCATAAGATGCTACCCCGTGTAGTGAAGGTACTGCGCCGGTATATAAATAATATGTACCTGTCGATGAATCAGCTAACACAAATGGATCATGAGCAGGAATATCAGTTAGACGATGACCTTCTTGCGGTTGACTTACATCACAAGCACTATTATAAACAGTCATAGCAATCAGCTCCTTTGATTGAACACGCTTTCAAAAATAGATAAAGTATACCCTTTATAGATGTTGAAGTCTATTCAAATCAAGTATAGTCTGCAAGCAATCAGTATATCCATCATCCTATTCTCAATACTAACAACAAAACGCAAAAAGTCGGAGATGAACTCCGACTTTGCATGTGATCTTACTTTTTATAATTCATCCATAGATCAATCAGCTATTTACCATTTTTATTTAATAATAACGTAATCCAAGTTCACTAATTTCGCATAGGTTACGATTTGGTCTGTTGTAAGGTTCAACGATACAACTGTATGATGACCGCCACCATTTTCGATCCAAGCACGTACGCCGTCTTGGAAGTTAGGTTTTACTTGCCATAGTACACGCGCTACCGGTAAGTTCGGTGCAGGAACCGTAGGCTCGAATGCAGACACTTCGTTGATCAACAATTTGTAATGAGTACCAAAGTCAGCCATGGATACAACAACACCTTCGCCTGCTTTACCATCAAATACAAGACGAGCTGGATCTTCGCGATCGCCGATGCCTAGTGGAGATACAACTACTTTCGGTTTGCTACTCGCAAGAGTCGGATCAACTTCTAACATATGAGATTGCAAGATCGCTTCTTGACCTTCAGCCATTTCATACGTGTAATCTTCCATAAAGCCTGTATTTTCATTGTGGCTCATCACTTTCAGCAGGCGATCCAATGCTGCTGTTTTCCAATCCCCTTCACCTGCAAAACCATACCCTTGCGCCATCAAACGTTGAACCGCAAGACCTGGAAGTTGCTTCATGCCGTGCAAGTCTTCAAAGTTAGTCGTAAATGCTGTGTAACCACCATTATCCAAGAAACGCTTGATTGCGATCTCATAACTTACTTGTACACGTACACTTGCTTCCCAAGCTTCTTGACTGTACGTACCATATTCAAAGTCATACAATTCTTTATATTGAGCAAGCAATTCATCGATTTCTTGTTCAGTCACAGCATTAACGTATTCTACAAGATCGCCAATACCGTAATAATCGACTGTCCAGCCAAATTGAATTTGTGCTTCAACTTTGTCGCCTTCGGTTACACCCACATTACGCATATTGTCCCCAAAACGAGCGACTTTAATATTAAAGCTTTCGTTATAAGCAAACGCAACATCCATCCAGTCTGCGATCTGTTGTTGCACTTCTGGACGCTCCCAGTATCCAACCACGATTTTGTTTTGTTTCCCTAGACGAGCATTGATAAATCCATATTCACGATCACCGTGCGCCGCTTGGTTCAAGTTCATAAAGTCCATATCAATCGTAGACCATGGAATACTCTCATTGTATTGTGTTGCCAAATGAAGCAATGGTTTTTGTAGCAATTTCGTACCACGAATCCACATTTTTGCAGGAGAGAAAGTATGCATCCATGTGATTACACCAGCGACTTCATCACGGTAATTGACTTCTTTCATAATGCTGGTGATTTTGTCTGCGGTTACTGCCAAATCTTGCAATACCAATGGATACGGCAATACTCCGCTAGCGTTTAACGAGTCTGCGATTTTTTGTGCATTTGCTTTAACCTGTCCTAGTGCTTCTTCTCCGTACAAATGCTGTGAACCGACTACGAACCAAAATTGTTTAGTTGCTACTGACATATCATTTCATCCTCTTTTCGTTAATATGATTAAAGTTAATAGACCTCTAACTGATATTGTATTTTCTGTATTCCTAAAAATTGTAGTGGATTACTTTTGCCCGTAATACGCATCTTTACCATGTTTGCGCAGATAATGTTTATCCAGAATATTCTGTGGCAATTCTTTAGCAAAGTTGTTCAATTGACGTGCATATAGATTCATTTTGCAGACTTCTTCAAGCACAACACTATTCACTACAGCAGACTTCGCATCTTTCCCCCATGTAAATGGTGCATGACCGTGAAGCAATACAGCTGGAATCGCCATGACATCAAGTCCACGTTGTTCGAACGTCTCGATAATGACGTTACCTGTCTCCGCTTCATATCCACGATCAATCTCTGCTTGGTTCAAGAAGCGTGCACAAGGTACAGCGCCATAGAATGTATCTGCATGTGTCGTTCCCATTACAGGCACATCCAGACCCGCTTGCGCCCAAATTGTTGCCCATGTGGAATGGGTATGCACAATGCCGCCAATTTGCGGATAATGCTTGTACAGAACTGCATGAGTCGCTGTATCCGAAGAAGGTCTCATATCGCCTTCAACCACATTGCCATCCAGATCAACAACCACCATATCGCTAGGTTTCATCGTTTCATAATCGACACCGCTTGGCTTGATCACAAATAGATTACTTTCCCGATCGACAGCACTGGCATTTCCCCATGTAAATTTGACCAATCCATGCTTCGGTAATTCTAGATTTGCTTGATAGACTTCTTCTTTTAACTGCTCTAACATGCTTAGTTCCTCCCGTTCTCTAACAAATGATCTACAGCCGCTTGTTCGATAGCCAATCCTTGCTGATAACGCTCGATAAAGGCTTCGAACCCTTTCACATCGGTTGCATCTGGCTGTACTTGTTCACCGACAACATCATGGAATACTTTTTGTTCCAAGAAGATATCCAGACTTTCCTGCTCGTCTTTGTTGATCATATAAGAAGCTAATAGTGCCATTCCCCATGCTCCACCTTCACCAGCTGTCGCCATTACCGAAATCGGTACATTCATTGCTGCTGCAACGATTCGCTGTCCGACTACAGGTGTTTTGAATAGACCGCCATGAGCAAGAATACTATCTATCGCTACATTTTCATTTTTGGTCAAAATATCCATTCCGATCTTCAATGCACCAAATGCAGAGAATAGATGAGTACGCATAAAGTTCGCTAGATTGAAGCGACTTTCAGGTGAACGGACAAATAGCGGACGACCTTTTTCAATACCTGTAATATTTTCTCCAGAATAATAACCGTAACTAAGAAGTCCACCGCCATCTGGATCAGCTTCAAGCGCTTTGTTGAACATTACGCTGAATAGCTTGGCATTATCGGCTTCGTATCCCATCGCTTCGGAAAATTCACGGAACAATCCTAACCATGCATTGATATCACTGGAACAGTTGTTAGCATGCACCATTCCAACAGGGCTACCGTCTGGTGTCGTTACAATATCAATCTCTGGATGAACTTTAGACAATTCTTTTTCCAGTACGATCATGGCAAATACCGAAGTACCAACAGAAATATTACCAGTGCGCTTTCTTACACTATTGGTGGCCACCATTCCTGTACCTGCATCGCCTTCTGGCGGACAAAATGGAATACCAGCTTGCAACGTTTGGGTAGTATCGAGCAATTGAGCACCTGCTTCAGTCAATAGACCCGCTTGCTCTCCTGCACGATACACTTTCGGTAACAAATCTTCGATTTTCCATGCGTATCCTTTATCTGCAATCAATTCATTAAATTGAGCCAACATGGATGGATGGTAATTATGCGCAGACTCTTCAATCGGGAAAATACCGGACGCATCGCCGATTCCCACCGCTTGATTGCCTGTTAACAACCAGTGTATGTATCCTGCTAATGTCGTTAACGATGCAATCTGAGGCACATGACTTTCTTGATTCAGGATCGCTTGATACAGATGGGCGATACTCCAACGTTCCGGAATATTGAATTGGAACAGTTCAGTTAATGCTTTGGCTGCTACGCCTGTTGTCGCATTACGCCATGTGCGGAAAGGAACCAGTAATTCGCCTTGTTGATCCAGTGCTACATATCCGTGCATCATGGCAGAGAATCCAATCGAACCTACCGTTTGTAGCGTGATTCCATATTGACGCTCTACTTCTTGCTTCATTTCACGATAAGCTGTCTGCATCCCTGTAATAATATCCGCTTGATCGTATGTCCAGAATCCGTCTTTCAACAAATTCTCCCATTCATAGCTTCCTGATGCGATGGTCTCAAATTGCTTATTGATCAAGACCGCTTTGATCCGTGTGGAGCCAAATTCAATCCCGAGCGAAGTCTCTCCGTTCATAATCGCTTCTTTCATATCCACATGACTCATGCTCATGTAGTCCCCTCTCTATAGTGCAGTTTGGTGTTGATACGTTAGTCGTACGGATTAAGCATATATTTCAAAATAAAGTCGCTACATTATCTATAAGTATGGTAATCTCCAATATTCTTTTTAAAAAGAATGCGTTTTCTTTTTGTAACAGTTACAGTATATTTTTTGTACGTACATTTGTCAATGTAAGATCCCTTTTTAAATCAAAAAAAGATAAAAAATATCTCTTTGGCTTCCATGAGAAGTGATATAGACACTCTTTTTATAGTAAAAATAAAATATACATCCTTAATTAAATGCTTTATTCAAGCCTTTTTGGATCATTTAACGACTTATATAAGTTAAAATATACATAAATCATAATAATTTTAGACAAGTACTCAAACCTTTAAAATATGTACGTACAAGTTAGATAAAATACATAACATTGTCTGTTTATAGACAAATAAAAGAAGCATCAAAGAGATTAAAACACTCTTCAATGCTTCTTTTATACTAAATTTTAAAAAGAAAAAATATCTTCTAAACATTCTTCACAAAAATTATAAGTTTTAGGTTTTTTCCTTACTATTTCTACATATCCTTTCTCAATTAAGTAATCCATTAAATTGTTAACTACATACCTTGATTTTTTAGAAAGATCCATCAAGTCATTGACAGATAATAGTACAGTATCATCTACAAATACATGTACAGTCATAATTATATATAACAATTGACTTTCATCTTCGTAACCTTTCCACTTCTCGCTTTTACAATATTCTTTGATTCGTTTCAGTTTCATAAAGTTAATTTCTAGGTCTTCAATAATTCCTTTTTGTCCAGAGGAAAGTAATTGTAGCATATTGATCAAATAAAAAGTCATATCTCCTTGATTAAATGGTGCCGGTATTTCTTCTAATGACTTGTAATACTTTGCCTTATCTTTATTTACTGCATATGAGAATGTTATAGCCGAATATTTTTCTAAATATCTGGATAGATAGCTTCCAACAATTAAACGCCCTGTACGACCATTACCATAATAAAATGGATGTATATATTCGTAATAATAATGAGCAACCATATACCTATACAGCGGCGGATGAGATTCATTTTGTAAGTATTGAATTAAATTACCCAACGCTTCAATAATTTTTTTCTCTGACGTAATTCCAATATGTGTTGTAGTCATGCCATCATTGATTTCAACATATTCTTTCCGAAAAAATTCGCCATCTGGAGTATCATCTTTTTTTACTTCATCGGCTACTAAATCATCATATAATACTCTAAAATCTTGAACATGTTCAAAAGCATCAATTTGATCTATATAAAGATACGATTTCATTAAACCTATAAATCTTTTATTCTTAGATTCTGTTTTTTTTAAAGCACTGAGTGCTTCTTTAAGCTCTTTTTTTGTACTTCGAATTCCTTCGATTTCATTATTACTTTGAGCTTCATTGATAATAAGTTTATTGAAATAAGGCTTCACAACAAAAAGTGGAAGTTTATTTATCAGTGAATTAATTTTAGAACTATTTAATAAGACTTCGTTATTTAAATTCATTAATTCGTTAATATTTACATAAAATAATTCAAATAAATCATTAGTTACTTTTCCTCGCCGGAAACCACTAATATTTAAGGATGTTAAATAGCTTCCATAACTGTTCTTTCTTTTATATAATTCTTCCTTATAAGCATTAGCATCTAATTTATAATAAAGCTTTGTTAATTTCTGATACTCCATTTAATCACCTCTATCTTTAAAAAACACCACTTTTTTAAATTATATTCCAGAAAAACATTACTTTCAATTATAAAAATTAAAAAAAAGACGAAAAATCAATTCGTCTTTTCTCTATTTTATTAATACTATTATTCTTCCGCCATCAATACCGACATTAATGCCAATGCTTCTTCATGATCCGGTTCAAGGACAAGTAGTTGCTTCAAGTACTCTTCGGCTTGATCCATTAGATCCAGTTCCAGACACGCAATCGCCAGACAGTAATATACGGTCGACACGACTTCCTCTTGCTCTTGAGCAACTGATATTTCTAGATACTGCTTCGCTTCCTCGAACATATCCATTTCAAATAAAATCAGACCGGCATCCAGTGCCAGATCATATCGTTGTGGCATCACATAGAATGCTGACCACATTTTCTGAATCCCCATCCATAGATCTTGCTTTTCCTCATCATTGGCTTCGGGTAATAATGCAGAAATTTGCTTGGTCGTCTGAATAAAGAACTCCGCATCATATCCACCTAAGCGCCAAAAGCTTAAAATTTGTTGCATCCCTAACTCATCCAGATGACGATCGATCCACATTTTCAGACTAAAGAAATCGTCGGGGCCAAAGCGTTCGACTGAACGGCGATAGGCTAATCGTGTATTCGTATATGCTTTGGGCTGTGCTACATGTAAGATACAACCCACATTGATGTTGTTGTAATGATGCGGAACAAATAGAATCTCTGCTCCTTTTTGCTCGAACACATACTGGACAGCATGGTAATTCGCTATTAAAGAAAAGCTACCATGCAACACCAATTCAGGCGGTTCTGCAAATTCCCAATTTTCGATCAAATGATCGCCTTTATCTGCGGTCAGCAACATAAAGCCTGATTGAGATAAAGCATCCAGACGATCCAGACATTCTAGTCCCACTTTGGGAAATAAGATATGTGCATCTTCCAGACGTTCTTGATAGATCGCAATTAGATCACGATAAATATAATCATCTTGCTCATACTCCGGTGCTTTGCGATATTCATAACTCAAGTGAATATGATTGAGTTGTTGTGAGGTAGTGAGTGCTTCGAATTCAGCACCTGTTTTGGAATATTCAATATACACATCAGCTTCATAAATACTGCCTTCGTCCACATAGATCAATTCCTGCGGAATCGCATCGAAAAAGTAATTCGCAATAATCAGGAGCGGTTGTGTGAGATCACCTTGTTGAATGACTTTTCCTGATACGGTTAAATGAAGCGAATCACTTTGCACGGCATCAAATTGAGCAAAATCAAGAATCCCTTGCTCGATAAATGGCTGTAATGCAGAGTGTTCTCTCCATCCGATCACATTATTCATTGCCAGATCTGTCATGACATAGTGATACTCCGGTACATCAATGCCTGCGTATTCTTTTAACTTCTGCAATTCATATAAGACATGGTAAGCCAGACGACCTGCTCCTGCTCCCAGTTCGACAATATAGACAGGTTCTGCACCTAATCCTTGATTCATCTGATCTTGTAAAAAAGCAAAAATCATTTCAGCATAAGCAATCGCTGTAGCAGGATTACTTGTAATGTATTGAGGAACTTGATCATTTCTCCATGCTTCTAAGCCTGCATCTTCGTAATATTTGCGTTGCAGACTCCATATCGGTGCTTCACTAAAACGGTAACGTTGTTGGTGCTGTTCTGTCATTTTATAATATCCTGCTTTCTTGAGATTAATCATCTACGATTTCATTGAAATATCTATAAATATATTGTAAACCACTACCTGCTTATGATGTAAAAAAGTTTATTATAACAATGCTTACATACTTTGGCGAAAAGTGAAGAAATATGATGAATTTCCTTGAATAATTACTGCTTTTTCATTGACACTACTAGAGATAAAACGCTATATTATTGAGGTTGATAATCATTATCATGTATTACATATGCTTATATTTCATTTGAGTTTACTCATTTAAGATAATCAACACCAAAATCAGAGACTAAGTACCATTAACAATCATGTTCGGGTACGAAAGGGGATCACTATGAATACTAGACAGAAATTATCTTTTACCGCGGTACTGATCTTAATCATGTCGATTGTTGCTCTCGTTGGTTGTTCCAACAACCAAGCGGCTTCTACAACAACTCCAGCTCCAACAGAAACAACGAATACAGAGGCAGCCGCTACACCAGCAGATACAACAGAGTATCCAATCGTGATCAAGCATGCTCTAGGCGAGGCTGTGATCGAAAGCAAGCCTGAACGTGTAGCTACAGTGCAATGGGCGAACCAAGATGTAGCACTTGCTCTAGGTGTGGTCCCTGTCGGCTTTTCAGCAGCGAACTTTGGAGTTCAAGATGGTAGTGGACTTTTGCCATGGACAGCCAAAAAGCTAGATGAGCTTGGTGTGAAAAATCCGAACGTTTTCCAAGATACCGATGGTCTAGATTTTGAAGCGATTTCCGATTCTAATCCAGATGTTATTCTTGCAGCATACTCTGGTATTACGCAAGAAGATTACGATACACTCAGTCAGATTGCTCCTGTTGTCGCTTATCCAACAGCTCCTTGGGCAACCACTTGGCGTGAACAAGTATTGCTCAATGCGACAGGAATGGGTATGAAAGCGCAAGGCGAACAATTGATCAAAGACACTGAAAAATTAGTCAATGACAAGTTAAGTGCTTATCCGCAAATCAAAGGTAAAACAGTCGTATGGGTGAATTTCTCCGATACGGATATGTCCAAACTTCATATTTATACACCTGCTGATTCTCGTGTATCGTTCTTAAAAGAATTAGGTATGGATGCTCCAGCAAGTATCACAAAAGAAATCAAAGATCCAAAAAGCTATTCTTTAAACTTGAGTGCTGAAAATGCAGAAGTATTAAATGATGCCGATATCTTAATCGGATATGGCGATGACAAATTGTATCAAGCCGTCAAAGCAGATCCATTGCTTGGTAAAATTCCTGCGATTCAAAGAGGTTCAGTAGCATTTATCACAAGCGATACTCCTTTGGTAGCTGCTGGAACACCTAATCCACTTTCGATTTCATACACCATCGATGAATATTTGAAATTAATCGGTGCTGCTGCTGATAAAGTAAATGGATAGTTCAACTCTTTCAAATGAGAAACACTTACACTCACATATGCCTAAAAACTTCGTATGGGTGCTGATCATTTGCTTGATCTTGCTCGGATTCACTGCTATTGCCTCCCTGGTCTTGGGTTCAAGATCAATAGGATGGCACGAATTAATAGACGGGTTATTTTATCCGAATGTCGATAGTTACGGCGCTAATATTGTACGTAAACGCATTTCTCGCACAGTATTCAGCTTATGTTGTGGAGCAGCTCTTGGCGTATCCGGTGCATTAATGCAAGCAGTCACCCGTAATCCGATTGCTGATCCCAGTATATTAGGAGTGAATACAGGGGCGTCCTTGTTTGTGGTTTTTGGGATCGCTTTTCTTAATATCAGTCATGCCAATCAGTATATCTGGTTAGCTCTGGCTGGAGCAGCGATCACAGCGGTATTTGTATTCGGGATTGGTTCGATGGGTCGTGGTGGAGCTACACCAATCAAGCTGGTCTTAGCCGGTGCAGCAACCAGTGCGGCTCTATCTTCACTCGTAACAGCGATTATGATTCCTCGCTCGTATGTGATGGATCAATTTAGATTCTGGCAAGTAGGTAGCGTCGGCTCTGCAAATTGGAGCGCGATAGCTACCTTTATCCCGTTTTTGGCAGTCGGCTTATTGATTGGCTTTATCACTGCACCTGCACTAAATGCGTTAGCACTTGGTGATGATGTGGCTACAGGTCTTGGTGTACGTACGGGCACCCTACGATTGATCGCCGCTTTGGCAGGAGTTTTATTATGTGGAGCAGCAACTGCACTTGCTGGCCCGATAGGATTTGTTGGTCTCCTTGCTACTCATGTGATACGGCTGATTCTGGGAGCCGATTTGCGGTTTGTGATTCCCATGTCTGCGATCACAGGCGCTATTATTTTGACGGTATCTGATGTCGGCGGCAGACTGATCAGTAATCCGGGTGAGCTTGAAGTGGGAATCGTCACTGCCTTTATAGGGGCTCCTATCTTAATCGTAGTAGCGATGCGCTCGAAAGTGCGTTCATTATGAGCCAAGCTGCGATTGAATTTATCCAAGCAGGCAGACGTCAACGCCATCGCCGCTGGCTCATTGTGACCAGTCTGCTTGCTATCATTGCTGTTGGTCTATGTTGCGCGATGCTTGTACTAGGCAACACCATCTATCCACTGGGTGATGTTATTCGTGCTCTATCAGGAGAAAAGATTAAAGGCGTATCCTTTGCAGTCAGTACGATTCGCTTACCACGTATGTTAGCAGGACTGTTTGCAGGCTTTGCTTTTGGCGTAGCTGGCTATACTTTTCAGACGATATTACGTAATCCACTTGCGAATCCAAATGTGATCGGGATTACCTCAGGGGCCAGCGCAGCAGCTGTTTTTTGTATTGTGATTCTGCATGCTAGTAATGCAGTGATCTCGATTGCTTCTGTGGTTGCAGGGCTAATTACCGTTATTTTTATTTATATATTATCTAGAGGCAAAGTCTTTTCGATTGGACGTTTAATTCTGATTGGTATCGGTATTCAGGCAATGTTGGATGCAGTGATTTCTTATCTGTTATTGATCAGTGCTCAACAAGATATTCCTTCAGCCCTTCGGTGGTTAACAGGTAGTCTGAACGGTTCGCAGATGCGTGAATTACCGCCACTGATCATTATTGTGCTGATCTGTTCACCGCTAATTATTGGACTTAGCAAGCACTTGAGCATCTTAGAATTGGGAGAGCAATCTGCTTTCTCATTAGGTGTGAACACGGATCGCACACGGATTGCACTGATTGTGAGCTCGGTCTGTATGGTGGCGATTGCGACAGCGACTACAGGGCCGATTGCTTTTGTCTCCTTTCTAGCTGGGCCAATTGCCAAAAGATTAGTAGGCGTAGGTTCGTCTAATATTATGCCCGCAGGATTGGTCGGTGTGAATCTAGTGCTAGCTGCCGATCTGATCGGACAATTTGCGTTTGAGTACAGATTCCCCGTAGGTATCATTACTGGATTACTCGGAGCGCCTTATCTGATCTTCTTGCTAATCCGAATGAATCAAAAGGGGGAACTATAATGAAGCCGACACATCTTTTTCAAGCGGAACAATTAGTAGCAGGATATGAAAATAAAACCGTTATTCACGGCGTAGACCTCACGATACCGAGTCACCAAATCAGTGTGATCATCGGTTCAAATGGTTGCGGTAAATCGACGCTACTCAAAACATTAGCTCGATTGATCAAACCTACTTCCGGTCACGTAACACTGGATAGTAAGCCGATTAGCAAATTTCCTGCCAAAGCATTAGCACGTATCATCGGACTGCTTCCCCAGTCTCCTATCGTGCCAGAAGGCATCTCGGTTGCTGATCTAGTCGGTAGAGGACGCTTCCCTCATCAGAAGATGTTCGGAAGCTGGAGCAAAAAAGATTATGAAGCTGTTGCAGAAGCGATGACGATTATGGATATTACGCAATTCGCTAATCATAATATCGACGAGCTGTCTGGCGGACAACGTCAACGGGTCTGGATTGCGATGGCACTCGCGCAACAAACGGATATTTTATTTCTGGATGAACCGACCACGTTTCTAGATATCACCTATCAAGTAGAGATTCTCGATCTGTTGACCGATCTGAATCGCAAGCATGGCACTACGATTGTGATGGTACTTCATGATATCAACTTGTCGGCACGATATGCAGATCATATCTTTGCTCTTCATACGGGCAAGCTGGTTGCAGAAGGTTCTCCTGCGGAAGTGGTCACCAGTGAACGGGTGAAAGAGATTTTCGGATTGGATTGTACCGTGATCGAAGATCCTATTTCAGGTTCGCCATTGGTCGTGCCGAAGGGACGGTATCATGGAAGTGGAGTTACGGTGTAATGATTATTTTATGTAGAGTAAAGTCATTCAATATAAAAAAGAGGTTCTCCTACACTTTGGATTTAGGAGAATCTCTTTTTTATTTGTGATATTGAATAAACTCGTTGAATTATACGAATAAAAGTGACTTCATTATTTTTTATCATTATTTATTCAAATAATCGATAAGTTCTTGCTCTGTTTGTTCCCTATTCAGTTCTGAGTTATCGATGAGCACTTTGTCTATATGTAACTGCTCCAAAATCTCTAATTCCAATCTTCTTCGCACTTGCAGACATTTTATAAGTCCCTCTACCCCACTTAGTTGATAGGCTTTGCCATATTCTTGTTCTGTATAATACCGGATGACAAAGTCTAACCATTCAGAGGATCGTTCTGCACTCACTCGATGTAGTGTTGTACTGATATCTTCTTGATATAGATAAATAAGCACAGGTTGAAGCGGTTTAATGATATCAGCAAGCTCAAGAATATACTGCGTAATGACTGCCTGATCGGCATTACTTTTAGCTAATAACATACACATTGGATTTTGAAAAAAACAACACTCCAAAACAACCACTTCATCCTTATCAGCTACACGATCTACAAAGTCTTTCCAACTCTGTAAAAGCAATTCACAATGTCTGGCTAATGGTAATTCGTAAATATCGTAAGTTGCTATATATGTATATAGATCATCTGGAAATGCATCGTTTAATATCTGTTTTGCTTTTTGATAAAAGAAAAAATAATTGGATTCTTGCGAGTGAACCATTTGCTGAATACACTCTTTGTCATGTTCAAACTGTTGTAATAACGAGCGATATTCGTCCTCATTTAGACAAGCTACACTTTCAAAATCCACAGGATGATCCAGATCGCCTTCAAGAAATACACTCGCTTGTATATGCTGTTGCTCCAAGTACTTTTGAATAAAAGAAGCGGTAGACGTTTTGCCTGCACCCATAAGACCTTCAACCATAATTAATTTTGTGCTCTTCATAGGTGCTCCTTTCAGATTGTATTGAATTTCATCATAACACTTCACCTAAATAAAATGAAAAAGAAGCGATCAGAGCAAGATAATCTACCCTAATCGCTTCTTTTTATGGTTTATTTTAAAATCAGCAAGCGATCATCATTCTTCTCTGGTGTTCCGCCTGCGGTGTTGTTGGTGATCACATAAATCTTACCGTTGTGTACCGCTACATCACGGACACGTCCCACATCTGTTAAGATATCAGTCATTTTTTTGGAAACAGGGTCAAATTCTTTCAGACTCTTACCTGCCAGTGTCGCAACAAGTATCGTATCATCTGGTGTTGTAGCGATACCCGATGGAGCGATCGCTTTGGAACTAGCGACATAGAGTGGAGAAACCATATTTGGTGCGGTTTCGTTACCCATAATCTTAGGCCAGCCATAGTTAGAACCGGGCTTAATGAGATTCATTTCATCCAGACCTGTGCGATCTGTGCCACCGCCCGGGATGGGAGCGCCACTTGGACCATGATCAGATGCATATAATTTGCCGTCAGATGTCCATGCAATCCCTTGCGAGTTACGTAGTCCATAAGCATAGACATATGAATTTTTGATTGGATTGTCTTTAGGGATTTTACCTGTAGATGTCATGCGCAGAATTTTGCCACCCAAGCTTTTCAGATCTTGAGAAAGCTCTCTGCGATTCGTTTCACCGGCGGTACTATACAACATACCGTCTGGTCCAAACGCTAAACGTCCACCTTCATGAATACGTCCACCGGGAATTCCTTCCACTAGCTTGCTTTGTTCTTTCCAGACATTGCCGACTAACTTCACTTTGACAATTCGGTTGAATCCTTCACCATTTTTCTCATACGCATGGTAGATGTAAGCCATTTTATTTTTAGTAAATTTAGGATCAAGGACGAAGCCTGTCAGCCCTGCTTCACCTACAACACGAAGTGGCTTTTTGGTCTGTACTTTTTGTACCGTTTGCTTACCGTTCTTAATCTGGACAATGCCTCCACCACGTTGTGTGATATAGGCAGTATTGCCAGAGAACTGTATAGACCAAGGTACATCTAGCTTGGTAGCTGCTACTGTGTAGCCACCCTTCAAAGAGTCTGTAAGCTTCGATGTAGTAGCAGTTGTAGAAGATGTAGCTGCAACAGCCGTCTGTCCTAAAGTTAACGATTGGATCGTTCCTGTAGCTGTAGATAGAGGTAAAGCGAGTAATAAAGCAACTGTAATCATTTTCCCTTTTGATTTCATATTAAGCATTATATTCCTCCTCTTCCTTTTGTTATTTTTTACCCGTTGAGGAGGTATCTAATCGGAAAACATAGAGAAATATGGATTTTACTTGTTTTTTATTCGCTCATTCGTATTTATTCATTTACTTCATTTACAGGATCAATCTCTACTAAATCCTCATCATCCTCTATTATTTTCTCCAATTGTAGTCAAATTTATGTATCTCAGTAAACAATAAAAAAGAGAACTCACCTAAGAAAGTTCTCTTTTTCATATACTTGTTATATTTATCTTACGTTATGAACGAACATTAAACCAACCGGGCATACCATGAATAATATTCCAAAGTTTTTCAGGAAGTTGTACTTGGGAAGGATCGAGTTCGGAAGTGATCTCAGACTCACGTCCGCTTGCTACTTTTTCAACCCAATCTGGATTCATAATTAATGTATGTCCAAGCGCAATTACTGGTAAACCTAATTCTACATATTCAATCGCTTCATCTGCTGTTGTGACAGAACCTGCTGCTAATACAGGTACTCTACCGTTTGCTTTTTCAAGAATCAATTCAAGTCTTGTTTTATCATCTTGAGCATCTACTGGCTTGGAAGACAAATGATCTAACGAAGCATGGATATAATCCAGATCTTGTTCTACCAGAAAATCGATTAATTCATACGTATCTTGCATACGCAATCCATCTGATTTAGATGATTCTTCTGGCGATAAGCGATATCCTAGCATGAAAGGCTTGGTAGCATGCTTTGCAATAACAGATTTAATTTCTTCAATAATAGCCAATGGAAAACGTAACCGTTTCTCAAGCGTACCACCCCATTGATCTGTCCGTTGGTTAGTCGAAGGTGACCAAAAATTTTGAATTAAAAATCCATGCGCTCCGTGAATCTCAACACCATCGTATCCTGCTTCAATCGCTCTTCTTGTGGTATCTCCAAAGGCTTGAATCATCTCAAGAATTTCTTCGTGTGATAATTTTCTTGCTGCTACTGTTGATCCAAGAGCCGTTACCTCAGGTAGCGATTCACTCGAGCTAACCACATCCAATCCAGGCAAAGCTTTATTGCCTGCATGGAAAATCTGTAAGATCGCAGGGGCTCCTCCACTTTTAGCGGCGTTCGCTAATTGATGCAAACTAGGAATAAATTCATCACTGTATCCAGCAAACTCATGTGTAAATCCTTGTCCATTCGGTGTCACATGCGTACATCCTGTAATCACAAGTCCAACACCATTTACACGTTGTTGGTAATACCTAATTTCTTCATCCGAAACAGTAAGATCCTCATTACTTGCCCATGTGGTCATTGGTGCCATAACCACTCTATTCTTGATAGTCACTCCACTTTTAAAAGTAAAGGAATCAAATAACTTGCTATATTTTTTATTCATATGTTTAGCCCTCTTTGTTTTTTATTTTCTGAACAATACTTATTGTATTAGGTTGTCCTAAGGGCAAGTAAAGGATAATTTTTTATAGCGCTATAATAACTATTTTAGTTTTCTAATTCATTTTCGTGCTATGATTAGGTTACAGTAACTGTAACTAAAGGTGGAGACAAATAATATGACGTATTCTATGAATTATGTAGTCGAAAATGTAAATATATCTGCAAAAACACTACGCTTTTATGAAGATCAGGGCATACTACCAAACATATCTCGTGATGAAAAAGGAAGACGGATCTACACTGAACAAAATATAGACTGGCTTTCTTTTATTCGTTGCCTTCGAGAAACTGGCATGTCTATTGCTAAAATAAAAGAATATAAAGAGCTTTTTGAAGCGGGGAATATCACTTTTGTAGAAAGACAAGACATGTTGAAAGATCATAAATTAGAAATACAAAAACATATTGAAAAAGAACTAAAACATTTAGAAGAAATCAACTACAAACTAGCGATGTACGATCTTCAGGAACACGAAGTCAAAAATAATCCTGATCATGTTTTTAAATGTCATGGTCTGGAAGTAAGTACAATGAATTAATCTAAGGATATCGGTAGATATACAAAACCTTATTTTATTCAAACAACTGCACATTCGGCTCCCGCTTCAATACATGCACTAGCATTGCATGTAACTGTCCACGATGATGGTAGAAATGTGCTTGGGTATCCAGAAGCCATTCATAACGGGAATGCGTTCCACCCCAGAATGCTGTAGTTTGTTGCAAAAGCTCTGATTCCTCCAGCTGTGCTATCCCTTCTTTGAGAAAATCATAATGATGCAATAACGCCTCTGCGATCGCATTCAGATTAGGTGCAGGTTCTGCTTCTTCGTAAAAAAGATCGATCTCTTCCTCAGAGACACCTTTCCCGATCAGAAAGTCCGCTTTGCAAAGTACAGACATATGCGCAAGCAATTCTCCAATAGACATTTTCTCTGCGGTGGGTCTAATACTCATATCTTCATTACTCAATGTGTTCATTAGCTTAACCACAGAATCGACAGCCATATCCATTTGCTTAAAAATCCCCTGACAATAGATGTTCATTGGTATATACCTCTTTTCTTAAAAAAGAATGTTCGATCTTCTATGGATGCAGTCTGCTTTTCTGTATGAAAACAATCGCAATATACTTACTCTACTATACTCTGTATGATCGAATATATACCGAAAAAAAATGGCATTAAAGCTATAAATAAATGTATAGCAAAAAGACACTGCGATGTGATGCACCAGTGTCTTTTTGCTATATAGAGGCTATGCTATTATCTTAGTTGTCCGTTAAACCAACTTAATTAATTCTTCTAGTTCATCTGCCAAACGTTTAGCCAGTTCAAAATTCGTATCTTTTAACGCCAATTCTATTTTCATTTCAACTGCTTTTTTATTTTTTTCTGCTTCCAAATAGCCTTTATCAAAATGGCTATCGTAAATCATTTGTTTGAATTCTTCCATACTCATTTTTTTAACCGTTTTATCTTCAATAATCAACACATAATCCATACCATTCACAACCGAATAGAAATCATGCGAAATCATAATAATAGCACCTTTATAATCTGCAATCGCTTTTTCGAGTGCGATCTGTGTATAGGTATCTAAATGGCTTGTTGGTTCATCCAGAAATAAGATGTTAGCATGACTGGCAGAGACTTTAGCCAATTGAAGCAAGTTTTTTTCGCCACCGGATAACGATTCGATCTTCTGATTCAGAATTTCGCCTGCAAAACCGTAGTCTGCAAGATACGCTATAATCTCCTCATACGTTTTAAATCCTGCTTCGATAAATTCATCCAAAATTGTATTGGAATCTTGAAGCATTTCGCCCTGGAATTGAGATAAATACGCCATTTTGGCATCTGGTTTGATATCAATAGACTCTTTGTTATTATGGAAAATGTCTCGAAGCAACGTCGTTTTCCCTGTACCGTTGGGCCCGATTAGAGCAACTTTATCTCTAGGTTTTATTTTGAAGCTTACATTTTCCAAAAGCAATTCGTCAAAAGAAACGCTATAATCACGGACATTGATCGCAAATCTACTTTCAATCTCATGATCGATATCTAAACGAATATCTGGTTGCTTGATATCCACAAATGGTGCTTTGAGTCGACGCATTTCCAATCGTTCGGTAAACCTCACTCTAGCTTTGAGCGCTCTACCACGGGATGCTTCTGAATTGTACGTCGCGATTTCTCGAAGATTATCGACGATACTTTCGTTGCGCTCAATCTCTTCTGCTTCAGCAACAGTCAATTCTTGTAACTCTATTTTAGTCTGAAGAAGGGAGAAGTTATAGTCGATATAGCGCCCGTCAAACTCTTGCAGTTCTGTGTTTTCAAGGTGGATGATTTTGTTAAAACAATGATTCAATAGATAGCGATTATGCGTAATCACTAGCAACATACCTTTGTGAGAATTGATCAATTTTTTCAATGAATTCAGGTTTTCAAAGTCTAAAAATACATCCGGTTCATCCATAATCATCAAGTCTGGACGCTGAAGCATTTCCTTCATCACTTGAATCAGTTTGAATTCTCCACCGCTCAAGTCGGATACGTTTAGATCTTTGATCTTCATGAGGTTCGCTAGATTCAGCTGCTTATTAATCGTACTTTCAAAATTGTCTCCATCCATCGCATCGAATGCGTCTGAAGCCAATTGATGTCTCTCCATAAGGGCATCCATGTCAGATGTCGTTGCCATTTCAGCATAGATCGCTGTAATCTCATCTTGGATCTTTATAAATTCTTCTGCGATATATTCAAAAACCGTCACTTCTTTGGTTTTATCGACTTGCGAGAACTGACTGACCAGCCCGATTTTGCAATCTGGATCAATCTCTAACTTGCCTTCAAACAAATACCTTTCCACATCCATCAGGATATCGATCAAGGTACTTTTTCCACTTCCACTTGTTCCGATAAAAGCACAATGCTGTCCCTCTTCAAGCGTAAATGAAATATAGTTATAAAGTTCTTTTTGCGGAAATGAGAAGGATAAGTTTTCAACTTTTATCATAGTGTTACCTTTCTGTATAGCTAAAATGGTGATAATTGTATAAGAAGTCTTGCCGAATAAGAGTGTCAATTGTGCCACTCCTCAGAGTAACACGGTTTACGGGTAAGCACAATTGATTTGTGATTTTATACTCTACTATATTACTAATATTTATAAAATAAAAACCACTCCTGACTAGGGAGTGGTCTTACATATCACGAAGCAAAGAATTATCTAAATAGCTCTTTCTCAAATAACCACTACAAATCATAGGACGTATAAGGATTTCACACATTTTATTATAATCTGCTCCTTCTTGAGATCAGATTTCAAAAGAATCGAACTCTTCCTTCGAAATCTGATGATACTCTGGAATGTCTGTTATCCATGTTAACATCTCATACACATAAATATCATCTGCAAATTCCCCTACAGACTAGTATTGATCTGTTTTCATACATATTTAGTCAGTGTATCGGATACTCATAGTTATTACTCATCCTTTTATTGATTTTCATTTTTGTTTAGATATAAAGATCATTTATGATCACTTCGTCATAAAATATATATATGTAAGCAAAGTTAATATTTATATTTATATCACACGTATTAGCATAAAAAATACTAAGCAATCCAATTTTATTTAACAATTAAGATGTTTTTGGTTTTTTATTTAGATTTACATGTATAAGTTTTTTATTTAAGCTAACTTCGTATTCAAATCTATAATCCATCTTATATGTAAAAATTAATACCCAATCTTTACTAATTCTCTATTATTATTTTTATTGCGTTTGAATAAATAGAAAAATTTTCCAACAGGTTCCTTATAAATAGGATATAGTTTATCTTAAATAGTTATGGAAGATTTTCTAAATGGTGTTTAACATTGTCTCATGTATTCCCTTTAAAACCCTAACCAAAATATTCATCTGCTTTAATAGCAATAAATAAATCTTTTTGTAAAGATGATATTTTTTTCTTTGTGCACTAGCTTATTTAACTCATCCTCTAAAGCTTATAGAAAGTATGTCAAAAGAAAAACTACTTTGAATTGGTTAATTTCAAAAATATAGTCCAAGTTATTGATAATATTGGACAAAAATTAAGAATATTGATTGTTATTTGATAATTCTCAAAAATGACTTCGCGCCTAATTATGGTATGGCTCACCACGCTTTCTGTAACAGCAAGTTTTTCTGTTAGTTGTAAATAACTCTACTTTCCTCCTTTAAGTCATATTTCTTCATCAGTCTGTACCATTCTTTCTTGAATTTTTTCATATAACACATGTGCAAGATCGAAAAGTATAATTAAATTTTTTTTATCGCATTCACTTCCTGTATCATGAGAAAAATTATTTGCGAGATTAATCATCTTCTGTTGTAAATTTTCAAAAATCACATCGTCCTTAAGATGCTTTTTTAACTTACCTAAAACATTATTTCCATAATGATCTTCTGGTAGAGAGTAGCCATAGAATATGCAGTAATATTTTATTGATGATTCAAGAATCGTTCTGATTGTATTGCCTGTAGATCTGATTTCATCTAGTTCAGATTGTTGTATCATATTGATTTTCTCTTTCACTTTTTGTAGACGTTCTCCCACATAATCAAGAGTAGTGTACATGAGAATTTTTTGAGATAACAATGTATCTCTATGATTCTCTTTAGGTTGAAGTAAAAAACTGAAAAAGGGAAGATTATGTAATATGCATTGGTAAGTCTTTTCTTCTTTCTGATATCTAATAATCGTAAAAAAATCTTCTAGATTCTCTTCAATATAAATTTGATTTGAAGTGAGTTTAGTTATCTCCAAATGCTTTCGCACTTCTTTCAAATCTGCGATACTGGGCATGATCAACAGATAGAGATGTCCATTTAAATCAAAAAAATTAATCATCTGTATACTACATAGCGAAAATATATAATGAGCACCAAAAATCGCCACATCTTCCTCATAATCTTCAGGGGCTGTGCACCTCTCAAAATCTTTCCAAATGAGATGTGTATAGTTTCCATTAAGTTCGATTTCAAATAGATTATCATAGTTATATAGCGAAAAGTGGTCTACATTAAAATGTCCACTTGTTCTCTCATACAAATCTTTAAGAAATGAATAGCAGATTTTGTTTCCATACAGCATTTCTGGACAATCATACTTTGTCCATATTTCATTGAAAGCTTCTTCACTCATTTTATTTCTCCAATCAGCCATTAAAATCCCTCATATCAATATTTATTTTAAATTGCTATTTTAACGAACATATTTCAACAGTATGCGATGTGCTGGTACTAAATTCTCAAAAGCTTGATAGAATTTGATAGGAGAATAAAATAATTGAAAAATTCGCTATGAATACAGATACTCGTAGTGGCAAACAGGCATATAGTAAAGCGGAAAAAACAGCTAATTATATACCGTTGATTGGATGCAATATGAACTCAAAGCCATTAAGTTTAAATTTGAAGTAACCAATAACCATACTTCTGAATTCTAAGTAAAAGTATTATATTTCTGAACTATCTGAAAATGCTGGTTTGAAACAAATAACAAGATTAGATCACATTTAAATCATCTAGTCTTGTTATTTATTTTCTTTTATATTTAACAGAGAGTAAGATATCTTTTCTTCACTTGTAGCTGGATTTATCTCAATATTTTCCTCAATTGCTGCAACAACATTGTATGTGGGAACTTTGAAAAAAATACCGCTGGCCACTTTCTCTAACAAATCATCAGATAAAGTACCTTTATAAATCTCTCCTTCAATTGATACAAATTCAAAACTGGAACGCTTCTTATTCTTATTTGTCTGAACACCTATTAAGCGTAGATCACCTATCAATTCTAAATTTTGAACAGTGTCCTCTCCTTCTAGATTCATAATACCTATAGCAGAACGAATATCCTGTATTGACAAGCTCGCTACCCTTTTCTCCCTAAATGGCGAACCCCACTCTGCTTTGAAAGAGATATTTGCTTGTTCAAGCGCTTGTAAGAAAAAACGATATCTTACGATGGATCTACTTTGCAATTTCTTTAATATCGCTAATAGATTTTCTTTAATAGCACCAGCTTCTATTAGATCCATTAATGTACTCAATGCATCGTGTACAGAAGTAGGAACCAAGCCATTGTATTTTGCCTCTAACCTTATACCAACAGAAGCTGCAAAATTACCTGCATAATACATAGTAACTCCTTCTTTTGTAGTTGCTGGAATTCTGCCTCTTGTTGCGACATCCTTATGAGCTAGTGTCTCTAAGATACCTTGAGAACGAAGTAATATTAGACCTAAATCATTTGCCGAAATTGTTTGAGAGTGATGACCATCATTAAGATATAGTAAGAAGACATCTCTAAAGGCTTGTTCAGCATCTCTAGCTACATCCAAGTCTAATACAGGAAGACGTCTTTCAGGGAGATTTAAAACAACATCTTTTGCTGGTAGATCGTGCTCAGCCAACTCATTACAATAACGTATATTTGCTGTACCTTTTGAATCATCAAATGGAGTAGTTATCTCCCAAATCCATCCTTGTTCAGCTAATAATAAAGAATCTCTCAATGAAATTTTACCAGTTCGAACAAATTCAACTCGTAATTCAGTTGAAGGTATAAGAAACCATTTCTCGCAGAATTCATCATCGTCAACAAGATGAACAACGTATTTCAAATTAGTCTTATCGACACACAAAAAAATATATGGTCTGTCATAAAACAAAAAATGTTCAATAACACTCATGATTCCTAGAGGTGTAACGAAGGGTTCCATAAGATATCTCCCCTATTAAATTACGCTAAAGTGGTCTATTACGTCTTTATCTTCAAAAATCCAATATGTTAAATGTGATGTTCTTTCTTGTACAGGTGTATTTCTCGTCATTCCATATTCTGGATCTGTTCTTCCGACAGCTATTTTCTTCTTTGGCAGGTTATTACGCTGAAAGTAAATAGAACCTGCAAGTACTTCATTCTGTTGAATAGCATCATCATATAATTCAAAGACAGATAGCCCACACGCTTGGCATGCATCCCCTCTTACCTTACGTCCTTGTTGAGATAAGGCGATGAAATCACTTCTCAGAGGGGGATTATTGTCAACTAATCGAAAAACTTCTACTGATTTCCCTATAGCATTGATTGGGCATCCTTCTGGGAAATGTTTCGGCCACATTATAATAGTATCCTCCAGATAGGCAAAATATTAAACATAGAATATTTCAATATTTTACCATAGACACTATTATAAAAATAGTATATTTATCCTACATTAAAAAGATGTAATAATTTAATAGTCATAAACAAATTTAGTTGCTTACTAAATAATTAAATTGGATTTTTTGTAATAATATTCTACTTTTAATTAGCTATAAAGCATGCTAATAACATAGTCTACAAGATCATCGTAAGTTCTAATTGCAAACTCTTTGTAATCATTTTGAATAGACTTCCATTCGTCACTTTCAATCATCCATCTTCTTCCTATAACTAGCCACCTCTTAGGATGATGTACTTTAATACCATATTTATCCAAAACATATTCACGGTTTCTTGGATCTTCAAAATATTCACGGTATGTCCTCGTTTGTGCAATATATGAACTAATCTCTGCACTAAAAGCCTCTCTATTTTCACGTCCTACTATCATTGATGTTTTGATGTTTGGCAATTTAAACTCAACTATATCTGAAAAACCGTTGGGTTCAGTTATAAAGAAATCTGGGCGTATAGCCTTTTTTGTAGAATCATTTGCCCAAACACACTCTTTTTCGGTATATAACTCTTTTGCAAAGAAGACCATTTTTAAAATAAACTGATTTTCCGGTTCTGATAAGAATCTGGTTATTTGTGTTTCCGTCACCTTTGATGAACTAAAAAGCTCTACAAATCGGTTTAGTTGGATGAGTTTTGGATCTCTATACCCTGATGGAGTAGGAAAAACAATGTTAACGTCCTTCCTTGCGCGTTCTTCTTGATCTTGCCAAGGATAAAATTTTAATTGGTCTAATTCGTCATTATGAGGTATCATATCCACTGGGAAAATATCCAACCACTTAATATGCCTAACCATTAATCCATGAGCATCTCTTCCATAAAAGAAACAATTTATGAACCTATGGTAAGATTTCTCAATCAAATCAAGACCAGCAATATTAAAATCTATCATCATCGGCTGGGCATCAAAATTCCAACCATTTTGTTCAAGTATTTCATACGCATCGATTGATGGTAAATATATATTTTCATTGAAATTCATAGAAGGATAGCGTTTTGTAGGATCATTACCTAATTCAAAACCAATTACCGCATCCATTAGATTTTCTGTGTACGTACAATCATGTATTTCTACCGTTAACTTATAATTTTCATCGAGATTTTTTTTTTGAACAGAACCTACGTATTCCAAAGCCATATGATTTTTCCCAAAATAAAACACAAGCTTCTCTGGATTAAGTAGAAACGAAGGAAAAGTGTCTTTTAAATGGGGTTTTTCATCAAGAATAGTCCACATTCTCTTCCAGTAATTAGTAAGCATGTCTTGTCCAAATATCGTTACAAATTCTTTAAACGAATATAAAGCTTTTCCTCTCTGTTCCATAATTCACCTACTTTGCTTCATAAAATGTATTGTCATCTGTCGATAATTATTATTTTACATCCTTATTATGAGGATTTTCTATAACTATGTATACAATAATAAACAAATGAAAAGTTCTAACCCTGCGAATCATCAAAATCCAATAAAGCATTAACACGCTAAACTTAGCCAGCCTTTTACTATTCTTACTATCAATATATAAAACCACTTTAAACAACTGCATGACGAAATAAGCTATACAGATGATCGCCTCTGTGTACTCAGATACGGGTATATCTTCATTCGGGAAGCATGAGACAATCTGTACGATGAGTCTCTTTAGAGTCAATTAACCGTTGCTATCTAACATTGCCGGCATGTTGATTTCTTTGACACAAGAAGCTTTGGACAGATTCATCACGCATTTGACTAAAGAAATCAAATCTTGAAGGGGAATCTGGGTTCCACCATATGTAGACAACACTTTTTCAATTCCATCTTCTAAGGGAATTTGGGTTGCAATTTCACCCGGATTTATACAAGTGACACCGATTCCATATTTCTTTACATGCTCTCTTATCGAATTGCCAATACCACGCAAACCAAATTTGGAAGCTGTAAATGAGACTTGTGTGAAATCATTATGTTCCAGACCTGCTGTAGAACCAATCAAGAAAATCTTGGCGTTATCTGACTTTTTCAGATTCGGTAAAAGCTTCTGTATACAGGTAATCGCAGAAGTAACATTGATATTAATAATGTTCGCAATTTCAGCGGGATCATCTTGCTCAAAATCATAGTCGTCTCTGAACCCTTTGCTCTCCCATATGCCTACATTGTATATCAATACATCGATAGTAACACCGTTCAATGTATTCGCAATGATATGACTTGCATCAGGTTTCGCCAAATCCGCTTCAATCCAATATTTTTCAATACCATCTTCAACATCTAAACTGTTAGGGTACGTTCTAGAAACCACCCAGACACGATCACCTTTTTCAGGTAATCCTTCAACAAATGCTTCACCCAATCCTTTACTGGCTCCAAAAATAATAAAATTTTTCATAACGTATCCTTTCGATATCATTTTTCACTACTTATGATTAAACATCATTTTACCCATTTACATATCACGAAGCAACGAAGGATCTAAATATGCTTTTCCCAAATAACCACTACAGAGCACAGGACGGGCAAGGATTTCATACGTTTTTGGATACTCGGGTGCTTCTTCAGACCAGATTTCAAATGAATCGAATTCTTGCTTTGAAATCTGATGAAACTCTGAGGTGTCAGTTATACCTGTTAACATCTCAAATACATAAATATCATCGCCAAATTTCCCGACAGACTGGTATTGACCTGTTTTCATACGTACATAGTCGGTATATCGGATACTCATGTTATCACTCATCCTTTTATTGATTCTCTATAATCTTATATCGTACGAAATTGTAATGTTCTGTTTAACAATGGCTTTATCCTTGCTTACAATACGACTCGGTAGGACAGGTTTATCGACGAATAACTATGTTAAACTATTAAAAAAGCATCTTCCAGCTATTACAAAAAATGCTTTACAACCAAATAGAGGTAAGTATAACGCTAAGCCTAGTTAGAAAGGAGCTTCCATGCGTCGTTTCCAGAAAAAACGGATGACATCATTATTCGTACCGATAATTCCAGGTGCAATCATCATTATTGTAATATTTTCTCTTGATTATTTCCAATTTGAACTCGTTGAAAAATTTTTACTGTTTGCCGCTTTTGTTATTGTACCTCTAGTTATTTTATTGTTGAAATATGATGAAAAGAATACTCCTCAACGGATCATATTTACTACTATGAAGCTGTTTCAATTCCCTGCCGCGCTTTTTGTTCTAGCCTCTATGATGAGCAGTAGAGTTTGGGAGTTACAAGGTACATCTATACAGGGTGCACTTTCACTAGGTTGGCTATTGCTCACAGGGCTGCTTTGTATGTACGGGATAATCAATATAGTGATACATAAGGGAAAAATAGCAGAAACGGCGATTGGCGCGGGACTCATTTACTTTTTTATCGGGGGTATTTGGTTCACCCTTTATCAGTATCAATTGAACGTCTTTCAAGCTAATCCTGACACCCATGCATTAAGTTCGGTTCACTTCCATTTTTCGTCTGCTATTGTTCCGATTTTTATTGGTATGCTCGGACGGATCATGACGAAGAAAAGCTGGTATCCATGGGTCGTTGCTATCGATATTATAGGACCTATCTTGATCGCGATCGGTATGATTTTCTCCAAGCCCATCGAGTACATTGGTGTCACTTTGTTTGCTTGCAATATTGTGCTTTACACCACATATCTCCTTACGTACTTGAAGCGAAACACATTATATAAAAAAGCAACCTACTTTTTAGTTCTTTCTTGCCTTGCCTTCTACATCGTTATTATCGTTTCGATGTTCTATCCGTTGCTAAAAAAGAGATTTGCTTTAACCATACTTGATTTCATTCCCGTTTACGGATCACTGTATGCATTTGGATTTGTTTTATTTGGATTAATCGGGTGGATATACATGTTAGACTTTCTCAAGGAAAAAAAGCTTTATAACTATCAGTAGCTTTATAGGCAATGGCGAAATTTAAATTTTCTCGTAGCTTAGAAATAGCAAATATAAATCAATTCCATCCTCATACCTATTTCACCGTACACAAAATAAAACTGCGCTATGGATGCGCAGTTTTATGGATCATTTTGGCGTGGCAGTTGTAAATCCTTGTTCCCGCCGCAACCTCATTCTGTAAATCACAGCTTCTATGACGAGCAGATTAGGAATCCAACAAACCCAAGCAACAGCCCGAAAGCCTGCCTCGAAATCGCCAAACAGGATAATCAGCGGCGTTAACCAGATTCGAAGCATGACCGCTGCAAAAGTAAGCGCATAACTACGAAGCATCCATTCTTTATGAGCTTGGATGTCTTTGGCTATAATTTTTCTTATTGCAATAAGCGTAGTCGCAACCCACAGTACATCGAGCGACATGAACCCAAGCCCGGCAATCCAACCTCCTGTCGCAAAAATGGATAAATACACATTTACGATCCCACTAACTATAATCGAAAAAACATATACGTACCCGAACAGGCGATGCCAACGTTTTCTAGCATTTGTTGGAGTTATAAATAGTTGAAAGGGGCCTATAATCAAAGCAAATATCGCGGTGAAAATATGGATGTATAGTACATATATCCATGGTTGGAGTTCAAAATTTGGCTTTTGCAATTTGAAAGACACAAGTCCAGCATCACTAGCTTGAAGAAAGCCATACTGAACAATAGCATATCCGGCAATCGCAAATGCGAGAACGAACACGAGTCCCCTAATTATTTTATTTCCCATATGAATGACCCTCCTCTGTTGTTGTATGCTAATGAAGCCTGTCATTTGTGTAACATACACGCATTTTCAAAAAGCTCTTTCCTATCGGTAGGATGTTTACTCTAAGTATAGGGGATTGAAGACTGTGGTCTTTGCCTTTTTCGTCGGAGTCTTTGCCTAATTCAACAGATTTCATCGTTTAATAAAAAAAATCCGCTAGGCTCCATGCCCGCGGAAATTAAAAATAAGTTTACGTATGCGTTTCACTTCAACTGTTGTTAGTCCTAATGCCACCTTGTGATATCTCTAGTTGGAGGGACTGTTTGTTGTCAGAATAATAGTTCTAACCTGTTTTGCAGTCGCTAGCTGTGCGGTAATCCTCAAAAGTTCGCCTTACTTATGATAAGGCTCCCCACGGTTAATCTTCACCGCCCGATACACCTGTTCCACAAGCACCAACCTCATCAACTGATGCGGTAACGTCATGCGTCCAAAGCATAACTTCTGCTGTGCTCGCTTCAACACCTCATCCCCAAGCCCGTGACTCCCACCGATCACAAACACCACATGACTGCTACCATACGTCCCTAACCGATCCAGTTCACTCGCTAGATCTTCCGAACTCCATAGCTTCCCGTCCAGTGTCAATGCAATCACATGCGCATCTGGCTTGATCTGTGACAGTATCCGTTCGCCTTCTTTGTCCTTCACAATCCGTACTTCGGCATCGCTTAACGTATCCGGTGCTTTCTCGTCGCTCACTTCAATCGTCTGGAACTTGATATACGGTGTAAGACGTTTGCTATATTCTGCGATTCCTTGTACTAAGTATTTTTCTTTTAATTTGCCGACCCCAATAATCTGTATATGCATGATGTTCTCCTTTGACTATCCTTTGGCTCATCGTGAGCCTGTTTACTTTTAAGTGTACACTATCTGGTCTGGGGCAAGCATCTCTTTTCCTACTTATAGGTATAAGCTCATTATTCTACTCATCTAAATACTCTGATAAATTGAAAACTCCCCGCACGCTAACTGTATCTCAGTCGGCATGCAGGGAGCACTTATGAATCCATCTTTTCTTTTATCGGCAGTTAGTAATAGGTTGTGAATACCTTTTTGAAATAATAATGGATTTATTTACTTTATATCCCATATTACTATTTTAATGCTTTGACTACCAATGCTGCATACGCTCGTGCACCCGATGGATTCAAATGGACACCATCTGGAGCAAAGTAAGAATCCTGTCCAGCACTTGCGGAATACCAGTCGATAATCGTAATACGTGAATCTTCTGCGGCGGCATCGCTGAGTGCTTGATTGACCATACTTTCCCACGGGCGAGGAACACGTGTATTGACTACAATAATCTTCTTCACACTATCGCTTTTCAGATCAGCTAGAAGATCGTCTAATTGTTCTTTGGTAAATGATCCATTGGTTCCGAGTTCCAAGATCACTTTGTGACCCAATTGTCCGTTACGTGAAAGCTGTTGAACAACGCCTGATGCTTCGGTTAATTGTCGTCCAATTTTGCCGTCGATCACAATACCCGGCATCGCTTCACTGAGATAAGGAGCCACATCTAACATCACAGAATCGCCGATTGCGCTAATACCTTTACCAGAAATGGTATCGATTTCTGGCGTTTTGGCAGGCTCTTGATGGGTAGACGTTGATTTTTTCTCTTCGGTACCTGTTTTACTGGTCTCGGTGGTTGGTTGTTTACTTTCTGGTGAATGCTCTGTTGTTGCTTCCGGATCTGCTGTAGGCTGATCGGTTGACGTGCCTGACTTCGATGATTCGGTAGGAGTAGGATCTGTTGTTGCTGAGTGAGACGATACATTTTTAGGTGCAGGTGTAATCACTTGGGCTTGATTGACTGCATTCTGCGCTACGGCTGTCTCTTCTTTATCTGTTGTAATTAGATGACTAATGGCTGTTGAAGCTAAGACGAACACGACGACAATCACAGCGCCATGCAACCATCCTCGAGACGTCATATGCTGTAACCGATATCTTAAGCGAAGACTACGGAATCCCTGATGACGAATCGGTTGTTCTACATATCTCCACGATAACTCTGCCAGTAGCAGACTTACTCCGACCTGTATCATACTTTTGATAATAGAAGGCTCTGTTGTACTGACCTGTGAAGTCGAGAGTGTAATGACTGGAAAATGCCATAGATACAGTCCATACGATCTTTTACCTAACCAACGTAAAGGCTTGCAACCCAGTACAATCGCAAGGCGACTTGCTGGATGTGCCAGTACAGCGATAAGCAGTGCTGTGATGATTGCGATCAGTACCATTCCACCACGGTAAAGGAACGGCTGATACTCATTCGTATGCCAGATCATCCAGCCGAGTAGGAATAGAGTGCCGACACCGACCACATCTAATACGGTACGTGCTTGATTGGAGACACGTGCTTTGAGCTTGGCACTTGGCCATACAATCGCAAGCGATGCTCCAATTAATAAAGCGAAGATGCGTGTATCTGTTCCATAATAGACACGGCTTGGATCACTACCCGGTTCGTATAATACAGCCATTAACAATGCTGAGATTGCAGCTAGACTCAGAATCCAACCGGCTAGATTGATCCGCTTCGGTAGGAATTTCAGCCCTAATGCAAGTAGCAATGGCCAGATCAGATAGAATTGCTCTTCGACAGCTAACGACCATAGATGACCTAGCGGTGAAGCTGGACCGAAGCTTTCGAAATACGAGACTTTATGGAAAATAAACCACCAGTTGCTCACATACAGTAATGCGGCAGGTACGTCTCCCACTAGAGCAGGCAGACGGGAATGGTCTACAACCAGACACCACAAGACGACTAGAATAACCATAGCGAACATCGCAGGCAATAAGCGTCTAGCACGTCTCATCCAGAAGTCGATCAGATCGAATCGTTGATGACGTTCCCACTGGCTTGCAAGAATATCTGTAATAAGATAACCGGATAATACAAAAAATATACCGACACCTAGTAGCCCACCCGGTGCCCAATCTATATTGAGGTGATACAGTACCACTGCCATAACGGCAAAAGCACGTAACCCATCCAGTCCTGACATGTAACGGTGTTCTTGAAGCGGCTTAGACATGACTGAACCGCCCCTTATGTAAAAGTGCCCAGATCCTATTCATTTCTTCTACCCTTTCTGTACATGTTCCTCATTTATTTACCCATTTTCTATTCTTTTATTATATACAAGCCTACTATGCAGAGAATCTCAGCAAAGTTAAAAAATAATGACAGTAACGTCAAAGTATTGATCACCATACCATATCAAAAAGCACATACACTCTGTTCGGGCAAAAGGAAATAAGGAACCGTGCTTACGGTTCCTGCCCCTTTTGATCCGTTCATGATCTGTACGTGCTGGTTAGAATGCCTATTGGTTATAAATTCATGATTACATTCGTTTGATTTCTCTATCTACAACGTCATTTCATGAATGCTTAAGTCACTGTATAGTAGTTGCGATCTTGTTACCTAATCGGTCAGACAACTAAAAATTCAGCATGTTGTTCGCAATAACTACATTTTGCAGGCGGGTCCCAGTCCGAAAATTCGGTCTCTTTTAGATCGACAACATCCGGTGCTTCTTCCAATTCATCTACGAATTCTTCCAATGCTTTTTCAATGTGTTCTTTACATACGACATACATCAATAGGGTCAAGCTCCTTTACTGGTTCAATATCTATATAGGTGAAGTGGTTAATCCGGCTTGGACTGAAGTTGAAGTGTAGCACTCTTCTTCACGTCATCCCGATAATAGGTGATCTCAAGCGAATCACCGACCTTCTTATGATTATACAAATACTTGCGTAAATCAAGTGTTGAAGCCATTTTTTCTTGATCTAATTGTACAATAATATCATCTGCCAGAATACCAGCTTCTTTGGCAGGTCCACTCGCTTCGACCACAATAATACCTTCTGTTACGCCTTTCGGCAACTCCGGCTTTTTATAGTCTTTCTCTTGCTCATCGAATAAACGATAGGCATTTTTATTATCAAAATCTGTTGTGTAGACACCCAGATAGGGACGACTGATTTTGCCATTTTTAATCAATAGATCGACATTTTTCATCACTTCATTGATCGGAATCGCAAATCCAAGTCCTTCGACTCCTGTATCCGAGATTTTCATCGTGTTGATACCGATTACTTGCCCGTTCAAGTTCACCAATGCCCCACCACTATTGCCTTCATTGATTGCAGCATCAGTCTGGATCACATTTTGTTCCCAATCATATGTACCATCTTGATTCAATGATACTGGAATTAAGCGATTGTTGTAGCTGATAATACCTGATGTCATCGTACCATTAAATCCTAGTGGATTGCCAATAGCCATCACTGTCTCACCCAATTGAAGCTGATCCGAGTTGCCTAATTGAGCGATTTTGTCGATGTTTTTACTGCTAATCGATAACACCGCAATATCGCTGATAAAGTCGGTTCCGACTACAGTGGCAGCTAATGTGGTGCCATCACTAAGAACAGTTTTCACTTGATCGGCATCTTGGATCACATGATTGTTAGTGACGATATAAGCTTTACTACCTTCTTTGCGGAAAATAACGCCCGATCCCAGTGCCGACTCATTCAGTGTAGACGACTCATCCTGATAATTTACAATACTCACCATCGCAGGTCGTACTTCATTGGCGACATGAATTAACTGCTCATAGGGATTACCGTCTGTTGATTGCGCCATGGTCGGTACAATACTACTGGCTACAACAGATGATGAACTATCGCTGCTATACCATCCAAATAGGCTTACAATAATCATTACGGTCACAGCACTGCTGATGGAACTTACTGCTATGACTTTGAAAGTAGATCCTGATCGTGAACGTTGAGTCAATGAACGCTTTCTTCTCGATAAAAAGGGCACAGACATGTTACGTTTGGATCGTCGTGATACTTTGGTATTGTAGAAATCATCATCAAATAAGCTCATCCTGATCGCCCCTTCGCTTGTCTATGCTAATCAGATCAAATATATGATTTCAATTTTACCAAAAATAACCATTTTGTGAACATAAATTTATTTATCGCTTATCGTGTCCCATGGCGTTGGGCGATCATAATACGTTTCACATAGCTTAAATTCATGATCTTTGTAAAAGCACCCTCTACTTTCCATCGCATCACGTACGGTTAACTTTGCCAGTTCCATCATATTGTGATCACGACTCAAGTGAGCCAGATACGTCCGCTTGGTTTTGCGTGTTAACAGCTCACTTAATGCTTCGCCTGCTGCATCGTTGGATAAATGACCGATATCGCTAAGAATACGTCGTTTGGTATTCCACGGATATCTGCCCATACGCAACATTTCAACATCATGATTCGCTTCAAGTACTAATACATCTGAGCCAGAGATACTTTGCATCACTTTATCACTAACATATCCCAGATCGGTAGCTAGACTGAGCTTTTCATCTCCATCTGTAAAAAAATAACCGACAGGTTCTGCGGCGTCATGTGAGATACCGAACGATTCAATTCGCATCGAACCAAAAGTAAGATGATCGCCTGTTTGCATAATCTGTTTTTGTTCAGGTGATAATTTGCCGATCGAGCGTTCCATCGCACCCCATGTTTTTTCATTGGCATAGATCGGTAATTCATATTTACGAGCGACAGCGCCTAATCCTTTAATATGATCAGAATGTTCATGTGTAATCAGAATCCCGTGAATCTGTTCACCGGTTAGATCACGCTCTTGTAACAATTCACCGATTCGGCGTGCACTTAATCCAGCATCGATTAATATCGTTGCATCTTTATTTTGAACAATGGTCGCATTGCCTGTTGATCCGCTTGATAAGACTGTAAACTGTATTCCCATGTGTCTACTCTACTCCTTATTTTCTGCCGCTGGAGGAACAATCACTTCTCCATTTACTGCTTGTACATAATAAAAGGCTCCACTATCCAGAGCAACACGCCATACCGGTACAGCGAGCTGATGAGTCGTATCCAGTGTCTGCCCGTAAAAGCCGAGCGCTATATCTTTCACTACCGAACTTTCAGGTAATTCTTTTTCGATTAAAGTACCCAATGCATTGGATGCCGATATAATTTCTTGCTTGGGTTGGTCTTGATTGGAACTTACCGTCCATTGAGGCTCAATATAAGATGTAATCTTCTGATTACTATAATACAACTGTAAATTCATATTAAATAGAGGAAGATCACTATTAATGAGCGGATGCATCATAAAGATACTTTCTTCGCTCACTAATGGATCATACCGATAATTTTCAATATCAGGAATTTCGTTGGATAATTGATTGCGCAATTCATCTTCGTTAAAGATCAATTGGCTATCTACAGAACTTTTGAGCTTAATGGGTGTTGGCACAACATCTTGCCCTGTATATTGATAGATCACTTTGGACAAGATCGGTGTATCTCTTGGAATCTGTGCAGTCACCTGAATATGTTTGTCTTCCATCGCTTGCTGCGCATTATCGCTTAATGAGGTAAAGTCCAGATTGGATTGGGCTTGATCACGTACATCCACCCACAACTGATATCCCAATAAAACGTTCAGCAATAAAAAAGCACAGATCAGTACGCTTTTGGCTCTTCCCCAATCCATCGTGGACCTCCCAAATCATGTTCATTTTTTCATACTTATAGACGTATTGCTTGACGTTAGGACAATACTTTGACCATCTTGTAGCTTCACCATCCAGACTGGATTGAGTACGACTACTCCATTACCAAGTGTTGGACGATACGCTGGATAGATATCACGAATCGTCTGATCCGCTGGAATCTGAGCTTTGATCATATTTTGCAACACTTTCCCTCCAGGTAACGCAATCACTTTCGCCCGTGAGATATTCGATTCATTGAGGGGCGGATTGTTGATACCTGTATACAACATCGAGCGTTCATAAGAAGATACGGTTCCATGTTCCATCACTAGCTTCATATACCCGAACTTTAATTTCTCAGTATCGACGATTGGATAAGCCTGAATATACTGACGGAAAATAAATTCTTTATCATTACTTGAGTTATTATCCATCAGCAACATATAAGAGCCCGGCCAACCGCCATGTTGATTCACAAAGTCAATCGCAGACAACACATTATCCGATACATTATTGGTACCTGTTGTCGGAGCGGTAGGATCGGTATATGTCATCCATTTCTGCTTGGTATCGACCTGTAGACTTCGCTTACTATCGGTATAGATTTCTGTTCCATTTTCCTCATTAATATTACGTGTAGCTCCTGGATCGAAAAACAGATTGCGTTGCATCTGTTCGGTTGTGTACATTTCAAGCTTCAAGGTTAGCGATTGAATCTCTAGTGCTGTCTGCGGAATATAATAACCATTCGTTTGATACAGATAATTGGTTGCTGTTGTATTCATTAACGTCATCTGCTGAATATCAGCGCTTGTCCAATCCAGATCTGTAGCTTCATAGACCACATCTCCACTCGCACTGAAAAAGAAAGCGCGTGGCTTGGTACTATTGGCTGTATTGTAGATCCAGATTCGGTTGACGGTATCCCCTTCAAATAGTGAATCAGGGCTGATATCAAGCGTTCGTTCTAACAGACTGACAGGAATACCACTACTGAATGTCATTTCCAGTCCTGCATCGTTACGAACTTCATTCCAATTCACTGTCTGTACCGATAGACGTCTAAACTGACTAAAATTACTGCCTTTTAGACGACTATAAATCGCATTATAATTCGATGAGGCTGGATAGAACACCGTATGCTTATTATTTTTAAGATGCAAAATCATCTGATCTGGAAAAATAGTATTCTCTATACTGGTACGTGGGCCTATATCTTCTGTCTGTACATAACTGGCTTCCGAATTAGCCACCGAATCAGCTCCAGGCATCCGGTAAATCAAATAATAACTTTGCACCAGACTAACTACAATCAAGCCTACAAGTAAGATGGATTTGATATTTTCTCTCAATGTGCTCCATCTCCTTCTTCATGCAAAGGTAGCGTAACTGTGACTTTGGTCCATTGTCCGAACTCGGATTCTAGAGAAATATGCCCCTCATGAGCAAATACCATTTCCCGGGCAATAGAAAGTCCTAATCCAGTTCCACCCATATTACGAGAACGTGCTTTGTCTACCCGATAAAAGCGTTCAAATATCCGATTCAAGTCTTGTTTTGGAATACCTATTCCTGTATCGGTTACCGTTATAGCGACCATTCCATCTTCTGTACCGTATGCACCCAGTGTCACTTTACCACCATCCGGTGTGTATTTTAACGAATTAGAGACTAGATTATCGAGCACTTGATCCATATGATCTCGATCAATCCACACACTACCTACATCTGCATCCAGATCAGTAGCCGATTTAATATCTTTTTGCTGCATTTGAACAGAAAAGCGATCAATCGTATCTTCTAATAACTCTCGTACATCGGTACGTTGTTTGCGTAACATCGCTTCACTTGAATCTAAGCGTGATAAATGAAGCAAATCGGTCACCAGACGAATCATACGCTGAGTTTCATTTTGGATTACACCAATAAATCGCTCTGCAAGTGCTCGTTCTTCTAAAGCACCATCCTCCAGTGCTTCTGTGTAGCTCTTAATCGTTGTCAGTGGTGTACGCAATTCATGCGATACATTAGCGACAAATTCACGCCGTGCTCCTTCAAGCTTTTCTTGCTCCGTGACATCTTGTAAAACAGCAATAATACCCGTAATACTTTCTTTACGCCGATGAATCGGACTGAATGTGACTCGTACAATCGAAGAATTACCTTCATGTTCTTCACCAAGCTTCAATACGGTGCGTCGCAGTGTACCCTGTAAAAGTTTGGTACGTTCATTTTCAGGAAGATATAGAAGGTCTGCTAATTCTTTGCCTACAATCTCTTCTTCACTGACATTCATCATCGTGCCAGCCACACGATTCATCAAAATCACGCGTCCTTGCTCATCTGTAGCGACAACGCCATCGCTCATATTTTTTAGAATAGAAGCCAGTTTATCTTTTTCTTCTTCATTCTGTGCGAGGGCATCACGCAGACGACTGGTCATATAATTAAAAGCTTCACTGAGCTGACCAATCTCATCGTCACTATAGACGGTCATCTGATGATCAAAATTCCCTTCCGCTACTTCTTTGGCTCGGCGGGTCATTTCTTTGATCGGTTGTGTAATCGTATGCGCTAAAATCACGCCTAACACAGCTGTTAAAGCCAGTGCAATCAGAATACCGGAAAGGAAAATACTATTGATCCGCTTCATCGTGCTATATAATTCTTTCATGGAAGCAACAATATAGACAGCACCTACTGTTTTGCCACCACTAATTACGGGCTTGGCAACAACACGTTTGCGCTCTCCTGTCTCATCAATAATATACTCTTCGTTATCGCTTATCCCTTGTAGCGCACGACTGACTACCGTCTGTGTATTACGCCGACCTTCCAGATCGGTACCTGATTCCAGAGAGGAAATTACAACTCGTCCGCTGATATCCAGCACTTGGATTTCTTGAATCTCTGTTCCACTCATATTGTACAAATTATCCACCATCAACTTCAGATCGTTGATCGCATTGGAACCTGCTTCTCCGCTACCTGACCATTTATCCGCAGCCAGTACAGAAAGTAATTCTGCCCGTTCTTGGAGATCCTGAGTAAAATTACTGGTTAATGAATTTTTCATAGCGCTCACAAAATAAACGCCGATTAACTGCATGGCGATCAAAATAAGCAATACATAAATAATGATCAGCCGTGCTTGAATCGTACGGCTGAACCCTGGAAGCAATGGAAATCTGCGCTTCACGTTACAGTCCTCCTGATTTGGGACTACGCATCATATAACCTAGACCACGACGCGTCAAAATATACTCTGGCTTACTAGGATCATCTTCAATCTTTTCACGTAAACGACGAATCGTCACATCGACTGTACGTACATCGCCAAAATATTCAAATCCCCATACCGCTTGCAGTAAATGTTCACGAGTCATCACTCGCCCTGCATTTTTCGCCATATAATACACCAATTCGTATTCACGATGAGTAAGATCAAGTGGCTGATTTTCTTTATACACCATATACATATCGGTATCAATAAATAGCTCGATCAAACGGAGCCCTTTTTTCTCTTCTTCTTTGGCAGCTGGTGCAGTTGGTACAGCTGTTAATTTTTGCTGACGACGAATCTGTGCTTTGACTCGTGCTAATAATTCGCGTGTGCTGAACGGCTTAGTGACATAATCATCTGCACCTAGTTCTAACCCGAGCACTTTATCAATCTCAGCATCTTTAGCAGTTAACATAATAATAGGCATATGCATACGTGTGCGTATTTCCCGACATACATCCATGCCGTCTTTTCCCGGTAACATCAGATCCAATAAAATCAAATCCGGTTCTTCTGCAAATGCTAATTCAACAGCCGTTATTCCATCAAATGCACAGATAACTTCATAACCTTCTTTTTCTAAATTGAATTTTAATATATCTGCGATCGGTTGTTCATCATCGACAACCAAAATTTTTCCCTGCATTTGTATTATTCACCCCATGCCTGCCTGTTATGCTTTCATTTTAACATATCCCTTTACTCCACGACATCATTGGTATCAGGCAATTTCAATCTATAGATATAAAAATACAGCTTCTATACTCAAAGTATATAGAAGCTGTATGGAATCCATTCTATTCGATTTATGGTAAGTATCCTAGTGGATTCTGGATCACCCCACCTGTATGCACTTCAAAGTGTAAATGAGTTCCTGTTGAATGTCCTGTGTTACCCATGACGCCGATATGTTGTCCTTTCTCGACAATCGCTCCAGTGCTTGTATCAATCTGGCTCAAATGACCATATAGCGTCTCATAGCCATTGTTATGATTAATAATAATGACATTTCCATAACCTGTCATCGTTCCTGCATAGCTGACCACGCCATCATCAGCTGCCATTACAGAAGAACTACCTACCAGATCGATCCCTTTATGCGTTTTGCCCCAACGTTGTCCATACGGACTGGTCACGCTCGCACCGGATACAGGCCACATGAAATTACCTGAACCTTCGCCTTGTACCACTTTAGTACCCTTGATAATCACTTTAGGCGATGATTTCTTAGTCACTTCCTGACCTAACCATTCTTCGCGAAGCATTTGACCATTTTGCTTGGTCACACGATAATCGATTCGTTTGAGTCCTTTACTACCTTGAGAGACAACTTTGGACTCCCCTTCACGCATCGTTTCGCTTTTGCGAATCTCTACAGCTGGCTCTGTCACAATTTGCTCCGAATAGTCTTCAAATGTAGTTACAGTAATTGGAGGTTGCGGCACAGTTAACATCAGTTCATCACCGATCTGCATCGCCATTTCGTCGATTTTCGGATTATTCGCAAAAATCTCTTCTTGTGTAATATCATGATCTGCTGCAATAGAACTAATCGTATCACCTTCACGCACTACATAAGTAGTTGGTGATTCTACACCAGTCATCATCACTTTCGCTAACTGAGTACTGCTTAACAATTTATTTGGATTGGCTTTGATTTCAGTTGTTGATACTTTTTGTTTCAATGTTACTGATTCTAGGCCTGTGACTTGTTTAGGATAAGCTTTCTTTGAGGTTTTGGTAGATGCTTTAGCAGATACTGCTTTTTTCGTATACTTCTTTTTGACCTGTTCTAGTGCTGCATCAATCACTTTTTGATCTTTGACAACACCGATTACTTTACCATCTATATTGACATCTACACTTTTAGCATATGCCGTTAGCATACCGTCCAGTGTTTTGAGTGTATTTGCAGAATTAACCTGTGCTTTATATGCACGTTCTTCAGTTGTTGTTATACCATTAGTGTTCAGTACCATTGTCGCTTTTGGATATTTCTTTTGATACGCAGCACGCTTTGTAGTAAAAAGTTGCTGTAATTCTTCCTGATGCAAAATCGTTCCAATCGCTTGTCCTTTAACAGACACCACATAATATGGAATTGTATTCGCAGTCACATACTGTGTACCTGCCCAAATAAGCCCCCCGACAACCACTAGACTTCCAGCAGCGATCATCAGCCGACGACGCATTTTATGTTTTCCCTGACGAATCGAATCTACTGTGATCGTATACCATGGTGAAGATGTTTCTGGCTGATCGGTAGATTGCTGTTCACTCTGCACTTCTAACTGTGGATCACGCGACTGATCTTGCTCGGGCGTGTTCCCCATCCCCAGTTTACTTTTAAACCCTTTCATGACCGTCTCCTTTTATCTTTATCCCTGTTCATGGTTAGATACTTTATTAGTGAAGTTCAGTTAATTATGTGTATGATATATGCTAATTATTAAAATTTGTCATTTAAAAGTGTCAAAAAATTAACCTTTTCTACTCCCCGTTTACTTTACCATAATCTCGACAAAATTTTCAACTTTACTCTTCATTAACATTTCACTTCTAAATGAACTAGATTAAAGAACAGCAAAAAAGACACCCTCACGGATGCCTTCTCTGAATATAGCTATAGTTTATGCTTCATCTATAGGACTTACTAGGATTAAATCAATATTAGATATAAATCGGTGCTACTTGATTCGTCTGCTCACGGTTACGTCCAACTGAGAAAATAGCAATTGGAATACCTGTAAGTTCAGATACGCGACTGACATAGTTACGTGTAGACTCTGGCAATTCGTCCAATGTCTTCACGCCTGTAATATCTTCGCTCCAACCTGGCATTTCTTCATATACTGCTTCACATTCAGCAAGCATTTTAAGACTTGCAGGATAGTGGGTAATAAACTCACCTTTGTATTTATATCCTGTACAGATTTTCACTGTATCCAGACCTGTTAATACATCCAACGAGTTCAAAGACAATCCTGTGATTCCACTTACACGACGAGCATGACGAACAACCACACTATCGAACCAACCTACACGACGCGGGCGACCCGTTACTGTACCGTATTCATGACCTTTTTCACGGATGGTATCACCTGTTGCATCATTCAATTCTGTAGGGAACGGACCATCACCCACACGAGTCGTGTATGCTTTCGCTACACCGATGACTTGTTGAATTTTGGAAGGACCTACACCGGAACCGATACATACTCCACCAGCAGAAGGATTAGATGAAGTAACAAATGGATATGTACCTTGGTCGATATCCAGCATCACACCTTGTGCACCTTCAAAAAGAACACGTTTGCCAGCATCAATAGCATCATTCAATACGACAGATGTATCTTGTACATACTTACGTAAAAATTCTGCATATTCCAAGTAATCTTTCAAGATTTCTTCGACTTCTACAGGCTCGCCGCCATAGACTTGAGTAATCACTTGATTTTTTTCTTTCACTTGATGACGCAATTTAATTTCAAATTCTTCTGCATCCATCAAATCAGCAATACGGATACCCGAACGAGCGGTTTTATCCATATAACAAGGGCCAATCCCTTTACGAGTTGTACCAATTTTGTTAGGACCTTTACGATCTTCTTCCAAAATATCAAGTACCATATGGTAAGGCATAATCACGTGAGCACGATCGCTGATTGTTAAGTTCTTCGTCGTAAACCCATTGTCATGCACATATTTAATTTCTTCGATCAATGCAGATGGATTAATAACCATACCGTTACCGATCACACAAGCTTTATCTTCGTAAAATATTCCAGAAGGAATCATCGTTAATTTGAATTTTTTCTCATTGATTAGGATGGTGTGACCTGCGTTGTTACCACCTTGATAACGTGCAACAAGATCAGCACTCTCTGAAAGATAGTCGGTAATTTTACCTTTGCCTTCGTCTCCCCATTGCGTTCCCACAACGACTACAGTTGACATGAAATCATTCCTCCGTAGGTGTTTTTATACACCGTGAATTTGAGCTGTCCGTTGCAAAAAAACAACTGATCAACAGCGAATATAATGCAAACAGCCAGACAGCATGAAAACTTCCTTGCGAGGAACGGTCAGACGTGCGCCAATGATAATGATCCGTTTCGCAGTGGAAGGGCGTAGCAGTGCTGTAACGCAAAGACTTACTAAAGCAATGTAAGCTTTTCAACACCATTATCAGTGTAACAGGCTGCTTTTTTAAAGTCAAATGAAAAGCGAACAATACATTCAATTAAAAATATTATCGTTCGGAAATACTCGCTTAACTTCTCCATACTCCGCCTTTACTCAACGTCAAACCGCATTTTTGGTAAAAATAAGCATGTTCTTCTGTAAACGTACACGTTACAATTTCAATTTGATTGTACCGGGCTTGTTGTAATAGTGTCCGTACCAAGCTTGTCCCAAGATGCTGATGACGGTAATCCGGATGGATCAGAATATCTTCTAAATAACCATGTTGTAAGCCCATACCTGAGATATATCCAAACGCAATTAGTCGCTGGTGTTCATCTCGCGCGCCTGCATAAAACTGACAACGTTCTAATAAAGCAGGATAATCTTGCTCTCGACGCTCCCACCCCACCGCTTCACGCAGATCCGGTACTTCGTGAGGTTGAATCGGCAAATCAATATGTATATCGTAAGGCATTTGTATACACCTCATTATGAATAGTTTACATAAAAATAAGAACTCCAATCATCATATCAATATCATACGATTGGAGTTCTTATTCCGTCAAAGCTCTATTTCAGATCGCTAACCTGCAAACATATCCGATTGCACACGTTCATAGTTCACGAATTTATTAAAGTTTTTCAAAAATACAAGTTCAACAGTACCTACCGGACCATTACGCTGTTTGGCAATAATAATCTCGATAATATTTTTCTTTTCTGTATCTGCATTATAATAATCATCACGATACAAGAAAGAAACGATATCCGCATCCTGCTCAATCGAACCGGATTCCCGCAAGTCAGACATCATCGGACGTTTATCCTGACGTTGCTCTACACCGCGGCTCAGCTGAGACAAGGCAATAACCGGTACAGACAATTCACGAGCAATTTGCTTCAGTGTACGCGAGATTTCAGAGACTTCTTGCTGACGGTTTTCGCCCGCTTTACCGCGTCCCGAAATGAGCTGAAGATAATCAATTACGATCATACCCAGACCTTTTTCTTTTTTCAGACGACGACATTTAGCACGAATCTCTGAAACGGTGATTCCGGGTGTATCATCAATATAGATTTCGGCTTCAGACAGAGAAGAAATTCCCATTGTGAGCTTCGCCCAATCTTCATCACCTTTGAATTCACCGGTACGCATTACATTGGCATCCAGATTGGCTTCCGCACAGATCATACGTTGTACCAGCTGTGCAGCTGACATCTCTAGACTGAAAATAGCTACCGTTTCTTTGGCACGTACTGCTACATTTTGCGCAATATTTAGTGCAAATGCCGTTTTACCTACCGAAGGACGAGCAGCCACAATAATCAGATCGCTTCGCTGAAATCCAGCTGTCATTTTGTCCAGATCAACGAATCCAGACGGAATACCTGTTGTATTTCCACTGTTCTGATGTAGAATTTCAACCCGTTCAAATACTTCCATCAACACATCACGAATCGCGATAAAGCCACTACCTGTACGACGATTAGAAATTTCCAAAATCCGTCGTTCGGCATCGCCAAGCATACTGCCGACATCTTCGCCGCCACCATATCCTTCGCTTACGATCTGTGTTGCAGTTCGAATCAATCGACGTAACATCGACTTTTCCTCGATAATTTGAGCGTAATAATCAACGTTAGCTGCTGTTGGAACTGCATGAGCAAGCTTCGCCAGATAACTAACGCCGCCAATATCTTCTAACTGTGATCGATCTTGTAATAACGAAGTTAATGTAATCAGATCTATCGGCTGATTTTCTTCACCGAGATTAACCATTGCTTCATAGATCAGTTGGTGTGATTTATCGTAAAAATCCTCGCTGTCTACCCGTTCCATCACTGTAATTAACGCTTCCGACTGAAGCAAGATCGCTCCGAGTGCCGCCTGTTCCGCTTCTACATTCTGTGGCGGAACCCGATCGTAAAACATTTCGCCGCCCATTTTTACTCCTCAGTAACTTGGACTTTGAGCGTTGCTTTAACATCATGATGTAATTTTACAGCAACTTGTGTTACACCCAGTGTACGAATAGGCTCATCCAATTCAATTTTACGTTTGTCGACTTTATGTCCTTGTTTGCTCAAAGCTTCTGCGATTTGTTTGCTGGTAATCGCTCCGAATAAGCGTCCACCTTCACCTGATTTAGCTTTCAAATCAATCGTCAAAGCTTCTAATTGTTTAGCTAGTACTTCTGCTTCTTCTTTTTCTTCTTGCTTTTGGCGTTCTACCGCTGCTGCTTGGTTTTCAAGAATTTTGACATTACCACCTGTTGCTGGTTTAGCATGACCGTTTTTGATCAAGAAGTTTTGTGCGTAACCGTCTGCCACCTCTTTTACTTCACCTTTTTTACCGCTACCTTTTACGTCTTTCAGAAAAATAATTTTCATTCAAATAACCCCTCTTCCTTTTCCATTTGATCTAGTACTTCACGAAGTCGTGACTCCGCATATTCAATACTACCTTCAAGCTGAACAGCTGCATTGGTCAAATGACCGCCGCCACCTAATCGTTCCATCACGACCTGTACATTCATTTTACCAAGAGAACGGGCACTAATTCCAATCAAGCCGTCTATTCGCTCGCTAATCACAAATGAAGCATGTACATTATTCATATTTAGCAGCGAATCTGCTACCTGTGCAATCAGCAATTGCGGAACCTGATGACCTGGTTCGGTTACAGCTAATGCCACATGGTTATGAATAATTTTGGCGTGTTTGATAATTTCAGCTTTGGCGATATAATCACCTAAATCTTCTTTAAGCATTCGCTGTACCAATACGGTATCCGCACCATTACGACGTAAAAATCCTGCCGCTTCAAATGTACGTGAACCGGTATGTAGTGCAAAATGCTTCGTATCTACAATAATACCTGCTAGAAGCGAAGTGGCTTCCAGTGTTGTAAATTGTACTTTATCATGAATATATTGCAATAGCTCGGTCACAAGTTCACAGGTAGAAGAAGCATACGGCTCCAGATAGACCAGAACAGCATCATTGATAAATTCTTCTCCGCGACGATGATGATCCACTACGACAACACGCTTCGCCCGATCGACTAACTTCGGCTCAATCGTCATCGAAGATTTATGCGTATCGACTACAACTAATAATGTCTGTTCAGTCATCGCATTGAGTGCTTCATCCGGTGTAATAAAGCGTACCGATAAGCGCTCATCCAATTCGATCCGTTCCATCATTTTCTCAATCGAAGGATTCACTTTATCCAGCACAATATATGCATCTACATCGTACATATCTGCTGCTTTGAGCATTCCGATCGCTGCACCGACAACATCCATATCCGGTATTTTGTGACCCATAATAAGAACTTGATCACTATCTAGCATGAGATCACGTAGTGCATGAGCAATAACACGTGCGCGCACTCTGGTACGCTTCTCGACTGCATTAGACTTGCCGCCGTAAAAGGATAGACGTTGATCTGCTTTGACTGCTGCCTGATCTCCACCGCGTCCTAGTGCCATATCCAGACTGGATTGTGCCAGTTCACCAAGCTCACTGATACTACCTGCCCCGAATCCTACACCTACACTGAGTGTTAATGGCACTTTAAGATCAGCTGTCATTTCTCGAATCTCATCCAAAATCACAAATCGACTTTGTTCCAATTCACGTAATGATTTCTGATTCAGTAACAATAAGTAACGCTCAGAGGATAATCGTCTTACATAAATGCCGTAATTTTTAGCCCAATCAGTAATTCGTGTCGCTACACGAGCGATTAAGCTAGTCCGTTGTTGATCATCCATACCTTGTGAAGCTTCATCAAAATTATCTAAAAATACAATGCCCAGTGCTAGACGTTCTTCTTCATGACGATCACGCAGATCGGCAAATGTCGTTACATCTTGCAAATAAATCAATCGTTCATCTGGTAAAATAATCAATTCGATCGTCAAATGTCCATGTGGCAATTCAAAGCGTACTTCTTTCGAAGATTCTTTACGTGCTTCTTCTTTAGCCTGCTGATAAGCATCCACAAATCGAGGAAAACATTCTTCAAGCGATGTACCGACCAACGTTTTGCGTCCAAACATACTTCCAATATACCGATTATGCCATTCAACTGTATATTGATTGTCGTACAAAATAAGACCAAAAGGAAGCGTACTGACCGCTTCCTCTTCTACACGCCTGATCCGAAAAGATAATCCAGCAATATACTCATCTAATTCCCGTCGAAATGTAAGCTCTGCACGAAGTAAAGACACACCGAACAAAATCACACAGCAAAGTGCAGCCAGTCCGATAATCCAATTGAACCAAGACAGCAAAATGACCAGAACCAGCATAAGCAGAGATGCCCATACTGTTCGATAACCATGCCAGCGGTTTAACAAAAAATTAGGCATCATTCATCACCTTACCGTTTCGGTCTCGTAATATATTCGCGGAGCGGGAAAGCTAGATCGATAATACCAACAATCCGAAGTGGAGGAATCAATACCACCACTAGAGATAATAGAAACGGAAGAAACGAATTCCATTTCCGATGATGCGCCATAAAGAATACAAATCCGATCGTTTGGATCGTAAATGCAATATGTACCAGCGGCATAAAATTAAGCACAAACGCTGCCAATACACCTGTTATATTGCTAGCTACGAAATACTCTAAAAGTACAGCAAGCAAATAATACCAGATCAAAGAACGTGGTAATCTCCACTCACGCGCAGGTCTTAATTTAGAAACCGAATAATTCATACTTTCCAAAATTGGACGACAGATCGCATGGGTAATCACAACCATTGTAAATGAGCTGATAATCAATGCGAAAGGAATCATTTGTAGCGTATAGTTCCATAATCCACGCACAAATTCCGGTGAGAAAATATCAGCAATATCTGGATTGATATCTGCCATCGCTCGCATAGGAGCTACCGAGAATTCTACAATATCTTTAACGTAGACGGCGAGATTAAACTTATAAACGACAGTAGCAAAAATGAGCAATAGCAACATTTCTACAAGGGTGGTGATGCCTGTCGTAAATATAACTCGCAAAGCAGAAGCATTTTTCTTGTACAATCGTCCCATAACAATACCAGGTACCATAAAGAATATACCAAGTACCGCTACATAAATGCCTAACCTACCTTCCAGTTGAATCGCTACGATCATCGTAATCAACCAGATCGGAACCAGGTGCATAATAAATTGGCGCAGGTTTAGTGTCGAGTACAGCACGACTACAGGCACAATCAGAAAAAATATCGTTATAATGGATAATGAAGTTAATAAAGACAGCAACAGAAGCAAATAAGCTATACTCCATGCCACCGATGTCCAGCGCAATTTCAAAACATTCACCTCTTACCTACATGTTATTCAGCAATTAGCTAAAAAAGATTTACTCATCATTATAGCATAAACGCCAATAAACACACATCGATTTATCAATACTGCTTACGTAACTTTCATATTCTTAGCCATTCTTGATTTTTCAGGGCTATACTCCCCGCTACGTACAAATTGCTCACAATATTCTATAATCTGACTACGTCTAACAATACCGATAAAACGATTCATATCATCGACAACAGGTACAAAGTTCTGCACTTTTGCCAGATTGATCAAATCTTCCATATTGGCATCGATCGATACAGGTTTATTATCTTTTTGCAAAGGTACATCTGACATGAGAAATTTAGAAGCGTTCTCAAAAGTCACTTTACCTTCTGAATTTTTCATAAACCATAGCAGATCGCCTTCTGTAACTGTACCTGCGTAGCCTCCATCTTTATTCAACATAGGTACAGAAGTATAACGATGGTATTCCATTCTTTCAAGCGTCTGACGTAGTGTCGAATTAAGGGTGACACAAACGACCTCCTGCTTCGGTAGCAGAAAAAACGCAATATTCATGAAAAATCCTTCCTCTCATCATCTCAAAAACTCTAACATGATCTTATTCTAAATCCTTATTTCTTACTCCATACGTTTATGCTCAATCCTGTACAGTACGTAATAAGAAATACTTCGTTTCAGGATCCTCTTTTATTTTAAGCGATATCGCCGCTACAATAAAGCGAGTTAGTGAATCTGAGAGTCAGCAGGCTCAGCGGCTCTGTCTGCGGAATCCCTATTATTTATATCGGAATCAGAAGCGTCTGATTTCATCCATTCATTGATCAAATCGCGTGCTTCTTTAATTTCACTTTCACGTGGCACTTCGTAATAGACACCATCTACATATTCTCCATCGCCAGCAATCGTAAATGAAGTCACTTCAGGCTTACCACTACGCAGTATTTGACTCGCTAAGCCTGTAATCGTTTGTGGGCGCATATCTGTTTTGAAATTATTGCCCATGATAGTCAACAATTGAGGAATTTTTTCAATCTGGTTAAGTTGTATCGCTTGATCTGCTAAGGCTTGTAAAAAAATCTGCTGACGTTTGGTACGTCTAAAATCACTATCTTCTCGATAGCGTACATAATAAAGCGCATCCTGCCCTGTATAAATAGGCTTACCACCTTCTATGGTAAACTGCTCATGGTTAGGATCTTTATTGACGATATCTTCTTCTATCGGTAATTTTATGCCTCCTAAGGCATCTACAGAATCGATCAACCCTTGAAAGTTAATCGTTGCATAATAATTAAGCTTTTCATCCATTAGATTCTCAACCGTATCCATCGACATTTCGATACCGCCGAATGCATAAGCATGATTGATTTTATCTTTTTTGCCTTTGCCTACAATTTCTGTGTACGTATCACGCGGAATCGAGATCAATAACACTTTAGATTCCAACGGACGCATCACAGCAAAGATAAGGGTGTCTGAACGTGCTGTTTCGTTATCTCGCTGATCACTTCCGACCAATAACATCGAAAACGGCTCTGTCAGTACAGGAAGTTCTTCGGTGGCTTCTTGCTCGCCTCCAATTTGACGTACAGGTTGATAGGTCTGCTCTAATTGATCTTCAATACTGCCCGCTACGAACCAATCGAACATCAATGCAGAGATAGGTTTGCGTAACAGAAACAGGCTTCCAGCTACGACCACTAATGCAATTGCAGCTCCAATAGCTATTTTACGTTTTCTCGCCATTCATCCATTCCTCTTTTCAGACAGACCCGTATTATCATCATTAAACGTTTGATAACGACTATGACACAGGTTTATGGTTTTGCTCATTATACTTCAAAATACATTTTTACAACATAAAAAGCGCACAGGATCACATCTTCGAAATCCAGACATGATTCTGTACGCTATAGAAACAGACAAATCAACGATTTATCTGCATATATTTATAATAGTAATAAATATATACTACTCAGTTGTGTAAGGTAGCAATGCGATTTGACGAGAACGTTTAATCGCGATAGTCAACATACGTTGGTATTTTGCACTTGTACCTGTTACACGGCGTGGCAAAATTTTACCACGTTCGCTGATAAATTTACGAAGCAAGTCCGTATCTTTATAGTCGATGTGCTTAATTTTGTTTACAGTGAAAAAACATACTTTACGACGTTTGTTACGGCCACGGCGTCCACCTGGACGTCTGCCTTCTCCATCGCCGCTTTCGCGTCTATTGAAGCTCATATCATTCAGTCCTTTCTTTCATTAAAATGGCAAATCATCATCGGAAATATCTATCGGTTTACCGTCATCAGAGAATGGGTCCTGGTTATCTCGTGAGTTGTTGTTTCCATTATTACCATTATAGTTGCTACGGTTATTACTACCGCCGCCGCTATTGCTAGTATTATTAGAAGACTCTTCACGGGAAGATCCTCCACTGCCACCACCATCACGATTAGACTCAAGGAAACGAACATTATCAGCTATAACTTCAGTCACGTATACACGTTTTCCTTCATTATTCTCATAATTACGTACTTGAATTCGGCCTTCAACCGCAGTTAAGCGACCTTTTCGTAAATAGTTAGCACAAGTTTCAGCCAGTTGTCTCCAAGTGACGACCGGGATAAAGTCCGCTTCGCGCTCTCCACCTTGGCTCGTAAAAGGACGATCCACTGCTAATGTGAACTGGGTTACAGCTACACCAGCGGGTGTATAGCGAAGCTCCGGGTCTTTGGTTAACCGGCCGATTAAAATGACACGGTTTAGCAATCCAATCCCCTCCTCGAACGGTTATTACAGTTAAGCAGATTATTTAGTAACGTCAAGAGTAATGAGATAACGAATAACATCGTCAGAAATCTTCATAAGACGTTCTAGTTCAGCAACAACTTCTGGTGCTGATTGGAAGTTTACCAATACATAGATACCGTCACGAATTTTCTTGATCTCATACGCAAGACGACGTTTACCCATTACATCATGCTTTGTAATTTCGCCGCCGTTTGTGATGATGCCTTTGAACTTCTCAACAGCTGCATCTACAGCTTCTTGTTCCAGTTCAGGACGAAGAATGTACATCACTTCATAATTGCGCATAGTTTTCACCTCCTCTTGGACTAAGGCCCCTAATCAATGTCAGGAGCAAGGAACGAGCATAGACTCGAACTATATGATTATACCAAATTGTAGTACATGAATACAAGCTTTATTTTAAGAAAATATATTTATAGAAAAAATATGTGGTAGAAATTAAAAAAGCTCCATCGCAATTCTGCGACAGAGCTTAGTAAACAAATATGTAGGTTGCAAATATCATTGGGAAAAGAAGTGGCGGAGAGAGAGGGATTCGAACCCTCGCACGCCCTGAAGCGCCTAACTGATTTCGAGTCAGTCCCCTTATAACCTCTTGGGTACCTCTCCACGTCCGAGTTGACAACAGAATTGATTATACTCCATTATATTTGGGTTGGCAAGAATCGATTTCCCTTTACAGAACAGGATTTAACGCCTATATTGGTACCTGGTCATAATCTTATTTATACATATTCATTTGCGATATTCCTTGATAATTCATTCTGTACTATAACAGTTTTAGCTCACTCATTGCCATTAGGCAAAGCTTTATACAGTCTATGCATTTTTATGAATTTCAATGAATATAGCGTTATTCTCTCTGATTGTACGATTAATAGTATTAATTTACTTCTCCCTACTCCCTCATCCTAATCAGCTTGTTCCTTGTTAAAAGGAATGAAATAAACCCTCCACTCGTATGTTATTGTCCCTTTACTTGGATCTATTTAAGTCATTTGCTTCATAAAACTTGCCTTTGATCGCTGCCTGTTATATTCTACTAACTCATTGTGCAATCGATCATATCTGCTTATAAAGTTATACACAATCATGCTATACAGCAAATAAAAAAGGTTATCCACAGTGGATAACCTTTAAAATACTATTTTCTTCTTTGTTTTCTGTTGATAACTTATCTTTGCTTCTCACTCACTGGCTGGTTGTATTTCACTCTCAACCGATCGTAATACCTTTTTCATATTTTTCTCAAATTTGGCTCTAGGTACTAATACACTATGCTTGCATCCCACGCATTTTATACGGATATCCATCCCCATCCGTATAATCTCCATCTCATTACTTCCACAAGGATGTGGCTTTTTCATTTGCACAATATCGCCCAATTGAAAAACCTTACGTTCCATTTCTTCACCCTCCACATATCCTTATCATCATAACTTTCTCTATCGTACTACACTGTTATATTCTAGCAAACTTATCCACATGTTTATATTGTTTCAATCCTTCTTTTTATTGATCATTTGATATATTTTCATCGCGTTTGTCTTTGACTTGCGATTCAAGTTCTCCCTCACCTTGTAACGGTCGATCCGCTGCTTCTTGTTCTTTTGCTTTTTGAGCCTCTTCTTCTTGCTGTTTGGCTTCTAATAATAAGCGTTCTTCCTCTTCATGATCTAATGCTTTTTTCACAGCTGTTTGTACCGCACGCTCTACACCTGCTCTTGAGTTTGGCTGACACTCAGCAACAATCCGAATCGCATACTCTGCTGTTGTTAATGATTGAATCCCTAATACTTCTGGCATTTTCAACATTTCTGGATGATCGTCTTTCAATTCTTCTACAGCTTGTTTGACTAATTTCAATGCATCATCCATACTACGTTCTAATTTTAGAGGCACATCGACAACGGCTAATGAATTTGAAAGTGAAAAGTTGGTTACACTGATAATTGATCCGTTAGGAATAATGTTTACTTCACCATTCCAGCTCACCAGACGTGTTGTACGCAATCCGACCATCTGTACGGTTCCTTTATACAGTCCGACCTGAATGACATCACCTACAGCAAATTGATCTTCGAAAATAATAAAGAATCCTGTGATAATATCTTTTACAATACTTTGAGCACCAAAACTGATCGCTAGACCTGCTACACCGGCTCCTGTTAATAGCGGAGTCAGATTAAATCCGAATTCATTCAACACTAACATGATCATAATAAAGTTAAACACACTAGAAACTACATTTTTTAATAATTCGCCAATCGTAATAAATCGTCTGGGATTTGTTCTGAGTCTAGTTTTATCTTTCCCTTGCAAAGAACGCTCAATGACTTTGCTTATCACCTTGATAGCAATTTGAGTCAGTATAAAAATCAAAACGATACGAATACTGGAAAATAAAAACTGCCACCACATATCGGTATCGCTTGCCCATTTCCACAAGCCACTTGTAAATCCACTCACTTGATCTGTCGCTGATTCAGTTAATTGTTGAATATCCTGACCACCTGTTTGTTCACTTAAAAATCCTTTCATTCTTTCACCCTCCTATAACACAATCTGCTCATATGTCTGTTTTTGATATTTGAAAATGCCTCGAATATCTACTTGTTCTGTTTGGATAATTTCGCCCACTTCTGGCAAATCAGCTTCTGGAAACTGGATACATAATGCACAACCCGCTGTAATTTCTTTAGGTGTAGGGAACATATCATTTTCAATATCTGCATATTCTAGTAACATCTCCGCACGTAAAGCTTGCTGCGTAGAATCAAAAGCAATCACCAGTATACCATCCATCTTTTTCTTTACCCCCTTTTACAATCGATGTCCCTACCAATAACCCAACTTCTTTCTTAAAGCTTACACGTATCTGCCTATAGATACAAAATCGCCGCCATTCACAATAAGAGCTATGTTAGCATCTTGTTGTAAATGACGGCGTTTCTATCGTTTTTGAATCTAAATTATACTTTAGTTGATGCAGGTGATTTAGCAAGTTGAATGGCTTCTTTTTCTTCAGGAGACAGGTTGTAGGTAGATTCGCTTTTGACAATCGGTTTAGCATACATGTAAGAGCTATCTCGATTGTGAAGCCCTGTAAGAATAACACCGTCTGATTCATCATTAAGAATCGCTAATGAAAAACTAAGATCACTACCATGCTCCGAAAAAGCATTGTATCGTTTCATACCAATATGTGCCGGTACTTGACGCAAACGATTTTCGATCGCTTGAAAACGATCCCGTTTGTTTTGCTCATCATCTTCGATTGAATCCATTTGCAATTTTAAGTCTAGCAATAATGTTTCTAAGTTTTCTACTCCACTGCCTGCCATCATCTGATTGTACCGTTTGCGCATTTTGCTTAATTTGACTGCTTGCACAATAGCAATAATCAAGAAAATAATCATGATAATTGCTATACCTCCTACAAACAAATACAACTGTTCTGCTATCAGTCCATTCAATTCCGCCATCGTTGTCTGCTCTCCTCTTTCCTTCTTTTGTTGCTATTTATATTTTCTAATAAGCTTAGTTAGAACATTTTCTTATTCATCTACAACTACTTTGGCTCAAGTACGATCAATATATTGAATAGCTTCGATCAGTCGATCTATATCATTTACTGTTGATCGGTAGCCTACACTAGCACGTACTGCTCCTGTAGCAAGTGTTCCTGCTGCTATATGTGCCAGTGGAGTACAATGCATACCTGCGCGTACGGCTATACCAAATTCTCGATCTAAGCGAAAAGCGATCTCTGCACTGTCTTTATGCTCCATTATAAAAGATACAATACCTGTACGTTCTTTGCCAATTTCAGGTCCCAGTACATGTACACCCTGTATATTTAATAACTTTTTGATCATCATTTGAGTTAATATTTGTTCTTCTTCAGCGATTTTGGTAACAGAACGCTCCAGTACATAACGAGCTCCTGCTTGTAGACCTGCTATGCCCGGCGTATTGGGCGTTCCTGCTTCATAGCGATCAGGTCTTACATTCGGTTGGTTAATCTCTTCTGACTGGCTACCAGTGCCTCCATATATCCAAGGGTTCAGATCCATATCAGGAGCTATATACAATCCACCTGTTCCTTGCGGCCCAAGCAATCCTTTATGACCTGGAAAAGCAGCCATATCAATTTTCCATTGGGATAAATGTACAGGAATATGTCCTGCACTTTGAGCGATATCAACCAGTATTTTGGCACCGTGATCATGAGCTATACTCGACAATTCAGCAATTGGTAATATACTGCCTAACAGATTCGAACTATGATTACATACCAAAAGCCGCGTTCGCGGCGTAAAAGCTTGGTTAACTTCAGCTAAGTTGATCTCCCCTTGAGCATCAACAGCAATATAAGTAACTTCTATCCCTATACTGCGCTTAAGAGCTTCTAAAGGTCGACGTACCGAGTTGTGTTCTGTCATCGTAGAGATCACATGATCTCCTGCTTCTAGATAACCTTGAATAGCCATATTCAAAGCTACTGTAGTATTGGCTGTAAATGCAATATCTACAGGATTATGTACATCCAGAAGTTTGGATAATGTTTTGCGACATTGAAATAATTCACGACTAGCTTGAACAGCCATCCGATGACTACCTCGCCCGGGATTAGCTGAAGCTTGCTCCAAAGCATACAACAATGCTTGACTCACTTCAGGCGGCTTTGGAAAAGAAGTGGCTGCATGATCCAGATAAATGATCGGTTGAGTCTCCTGAGCTTGAGATGACAATATAACAGCCTCCCGTTTACAACTGATTTAGCATTTCTAACAGTCGCTCTAGATCTTGCTTGCTGTAATAGTTCAATTCAATTTTACCTTTGTCTTTTTGACTATGTTTGATTTTGACAGTCGTTTGAAAACGATCCCGTAAAGTCTCTTCTACATCCACCAGATAAGGATCTGATTTTTTGATTTTACTTTTAGCAGAATCATCTTTCTTTTTATCAAGGTTCTGTACAGCTTCTTCCAATTGACGTACATTCCATGATTGCTCTATCGCTTTATTAGCTAAAGCAATAATTATTTCTTGTTTTTTGACGCTGACTAATGATCGTGCATGTCCCATCGACAATGTTCCACGTGAAACATATTCTTTCACTTCATCAGGTAACGACAATAATCGTAAAAAGTTAGCGATATGTGAGCGTGATTTTCCCACTTTAGTCGCCAGTTCTTCTTGCGTCATTTTGAATTCTTCCATCAACGCTTGATAAGCAGTCGCTACTTCAAGTGCATTCAAGTTTTCACGTTGTACATTTTCAATCAATGCAATTTCCATTACTTGTTGATCAGTGAAACTACGAATAACTGTAGGAATCGTTTTTTTACCGGCGACTTCTGAAGCACGATAGCGGCGTTCGCCAGCGATAATTTCATATCCTTTTAGAACTTTACGCACAATAATGGGCTGAATAACACCATGCTGACTGATCGATTCTGCTAATTCTTGAATCGATTCATGATCAAAATTTTTGCGTGGTTGATACGGATTAGGACGTAATTCTTTTAAGTTAACTTCTACTATTTTATCGTCATCGCTGACAGACAATGAAGGAATCAATGCATCTAGCCCCTTACCAAGACGTTTACTCATAAGAAACCACTTCCTTTGCCAGCTCTAAGTAAACTTCTGCTCCTTTAGAACGAGGATCATACGTAATAATCGCTTTGCCATGTGAAGGTGCTTCACTCAAGCGAACATTACGCGGAATAATAGTCCGATATACTTTATCTTGGAAATATTTTTTTACTTCTTCGATCACTTGTATGCCCAGATTGGTACGAGCATCCAACATGGTTAACAATACGCCTTCAATCTGAAGATCTGTATTCAAATGTTTTTGTACCAAACGTACTGTATTCAATAGCTGACTTAGACCTTCAAGCGCATAATATTCACACTGGATTGGAATCAACACTGAATCTGCTGCTGTCAATGAATTAATCGTCAAAATGCCTAGCGATGGTGGACAATCGATCAGTACATAATCGTAATCATGCTTTACTTGACTGATTGCATTTTTCAAACGTAATTCTCGTGAAATAGCAGGCACTAATTCAACTTCTGCTCCTGCTAACTGAATCGTAGCCGGGATAATATGCAATCCTTCAACTGCTGTCGATTTGATCGTCTCTTTTGGCGGGACATCGTTGATAATAATATCGTAAATGCAGTTTTCGACATCTGCTTTGTTGATCCCTACTCCACTGGTTGTATTTCCTTGTGGATCAATATCGATCAGCAGAACACGTTTGCCCAGCGTGGCTAAACAAGCGCCTAGATTGACAGATGTAGTTGTTTTACCAACGCCACCTTTTTGATTCGCTATAGCTATAATTTTCGACAACTCATTCACCCCAGTGTATGAAATTCGCTTGATGATAACAAAAATTCACTTCATGTCCGATCAGCGTTTTGGTATCTTAATCACTATTTCATAATGGTCTTCGTGATCTTGTTCAGACGTATTGATCGCAAGCCCTGAACCAGACACAAGATCTATCGATTGACGAATCGTATTCAAAGCTAGACGTACATCTTTGGTATAAGAGATTCGTTTCGATTTTTTGACTGTTTTTGTTTTTTCTTTATAAAAAGCCACTCTGGCTTCTGTCTGCTTTACATTGAGTTCTTTCTCAATAATTTCGTTCAACACACGAAGCTGTAATTCTTCACTTCCAAGTGACAATAATGCTCTAGCATGTCTTTCTGTGACTTGGCGGGACATTAGGGCTTGTTTGATCACTTCAGGTAAATTCAATAACCGAATTTTGTTGGCAATCGTAGATTGGCTTTTGCCTAAACGTTGTGCCAGACTTTCCTGAGTAAGATCATGCAAATCAATCAATTTCTGATAAGCAAAAGCTTCTTCAATCGCAGTTAATCCTTCACGTTGCAGATTTTCAATTAAAGCAATAGAAGCTGCTTGTGAATCATTGAACTCACGAACAATCGCTGGAATCGTAGGCAGACCTAATTTGGTCACTGCTCGCCAACGTCGTTCACCTGCAATAATTTCATACTTTCCATTACGCATACGTACAACAATAGGCTGAATTACACCATGAGTTTTGATCGTCTGGCACAATTCTTCGATTTTGGCATCATCAAAAATAGTACGGGGTTGATACGGGCTGGTTGTGATATTAGCGACCGGTACCTGTTTGACTTCTTCCCCATTTGCGCGTTCAGTCAAGCCAAACAATTTGGAAAATTGTTCTTTCATTCGGTATAAGACCACCTAATCTCATGATAGCAACACCTGAAGCACAGGTGCACTTGATAATACGGATCGTACATTGATCTGTTTTCCTCATACTTCTATCTATTTATTTTAGCACTTTTCAAGTCATAATCCTATGATAGAACAACAAAAATTGTGACTAAAATTATAGCGTTCTATATTCAAACATAACAAAAAGTTGTATAGCGAATGTTCCACGTGAAACACTGCTATACAACTCTTTACGAACACTATAATAATGCTGATAAATGATAGATCAATATTAACCTAACGGCTCTTTCATCGGTGTACCTGCTTTACGCGGATATCTCGCTGGAGTCGCTGCTTCTTTGTTAATCAGAATAATATGACGATCTGATTCTTCAACAGGCAATTGGAAATGATGAACTTCACGAACTTTTCCTTTCAACAATCCTAGACTGCGAAAAGCATGCTGAATTTCTTCTGCCGGATCGATCCCTTTCATCGCTGCAAATGTACCGCCTGTTTTGACAAAAGGTAAGCAGAATTCATTCAGAACTGAAAGTTTAGCAACTGCTCTAGCCGTTACTAGATCATGATGATCACGATATCCTTCTTTTTGTCCCCACTCTTCTGCGCGTCCATGAATCAACTCGACATTTTGCAGTCCAAGACGATTCACAACACTTTGCAAAAATTGAATACGTTTATTGAGCGAATCAATAATCCGTAGCTGAATATGTGGGAATACGATTTTAAGTGGAATCCCTGGAAATCCAGCACCTGAGCCAATATCAGCAAGCGTCTGTATTTCATTGAGATCCATATAAAAAGCAAGTGAAATCGAATCATAGAAATGCTTGTTATACACTTGATCACGATCTGTGATTCCAGTCAAATTCATTTTTTCATTCCAGGTAATCAGCTCTTGATAATACCCTTCAAACTGCTCTAACTGTTGCTCATTAATTTCGATATTTTGTGCTGCTAACGTTTCTGTAAAATGCTGTTGAATTGAATCCATTTGTTACCCCCGTGCTGCGGTTACCCGATTATAGTGTTCCAGATATACAAGTAGAACTGAAATATCTGCTGGTGTTACGCCTGAGATCCGTGAAGCTTGTCCGATTGATAATGGACGGATTTTAGCCATTTTTTGTTGAGCTTCTGTAGCCAATCCTTTAACTTCTTCATAGACAATCGTTTCAGGCAATTTCTTTTGTTCCATCTTTTTCAGACGTTCCACATGCGATTGTTGTTTTTCAATATAACCTGCATATTTAATCTGAATCTCTACTTGTTCTTTCATATCTTCTGTCAAAGGCTCTGGCGAAGGCGATACAGCTTCAATAATGCTATACGATACTTCTGGACGACGAAGAACGGTCAAAAGATCCACACCATTTTGTAGTGCTGATGAATCTACTGTTGCTAACAGTTCATTGATCTCAACAGGTTTTACTTTTGTTTTGCTAAGACGTTTAACTTCTTGGTCTACTTTAGCTTTTTTGTCCAAAAATCTCTGATAACGCTCTTCTTTAATCAGACCAATCTCATGTCCAATATCAGTTAAACGCATATCTGCATTATCATGACGAAGCAATAAGCGATATTCTGCACGAGAAGTCAGTAAACGGTAAGGTTCATTTGTTCCTTTAGTCACCAGGTCATCAATCAATACACCGATATAACCTTGCGAACGATCCAATACCACGCCTTCTTTACCTTGTGCTTTGCGCGCAGCATTGATTCCAGCCATAATCCCTTGACCTGCTGCTTCTTCATAACCAGAAGTACCATTAATTTGTCCAGCTGTGAATAAGCCCGGCATTTTTTTAGTTTCTAACGTTGGCCACAATTGTGTAGGCACCATTGCATCATACTCGATCGCATATCCGTTACGCATCATTTCTACTTTTTCCAATCCCGGAATTGAGCGCAATACTTGCAATTGTACTTCTTCAGGTAAGCTAGTAGATAGACCTTGTACATAATATTCAGATGTGTTTTTGCCTTCAGGTTCTAAGAAAATTTGATGCTTCGGTTTGTCGCTAAAACGAACAATCTTATCTTCAATAGATGGGCAATAACGAGGTCCTGTACCTTCGATCATTCCAGAGAACATCGGTGCACGGTGAAGATTGTCACTGATGATCTGGTGCGTTTCTAGAGAAGTATATGTTAACCAGCAAGGCATTTGCTCATTGCTTGATGACTCTGTTTCATAAGAGAAAAATTTAACTTTATCATCGCCTGGTTGAATTTCAGTTTTAGAAAAGTCGATACTGTCACGATGAACACGTGGAGGCGTACCTGTTTTAAAACGAACCAATTCAAATCCTAGCTCTTTCAAATGCTCCGATAATTTGATTGAAGGTTGTTGATTATTTGGGCCACTTTCATAAGCCAATTCGCCCATAATCACTTTACCACGTAAATACGTGCCTGTTGTTAAAACAATCGATTTAGCTTTGTATGTTGTACCTGTTTTGGTGATTACTCCTGTACAATGGCCATCTTCCACGATCAGACGCTCTACCATCCCTTGACGCAACGTCAAATTCGGTTCTTCTTCCATCGTTTCTTTCATTGTATGCTGATAAGAAAACTTATCTGCTTGTGCACGTAGAGCATGTACAGCAGGACCTTTAGCTGTATTTAACATCCGCATTTGAATAAACGTTTTATCGATATTGCGTCCCATTTCGCCGCCAAGTGCATCGATTTCACGTACCACATGCCCTTTAGCCGGACCACCTATAGAAGGATTACATGGCATAAATGCCACCATATCCAGATTGATCGTAATCATCAATGTACTGCATCCCATACGTGCTGCTGCTAGTGCTGATTCACAACCTGCATGCCCTGCACCGATTACAATAACATCATATTCTCCACCCATATATGTCATGGAGTGTACCTCCTCTATATTTCAAGCCATACAGACTTCCTGCATAACTAAACATTATATTATTTATCGCTCAAGTCATCATCATTCATGTTCAAGCCTACACTCAAGTATATCGTAAAACAACTGTACTCATGTGATAAAATTACAAATTTAACGCAATTTTTAAATGTTTATTTTTCAAACCGCAGTATCACGACTTATTTTCCCAGACAAAATTGAGAGAAAATTTGATCAATTAATGAATCTGGAGCGGAATCCCCAATAATTTCACCTAATTGCTCCCATGCTAGACGAACATCAATCTGAATCAAATCGATTGGTATCATGTCATCAGAAGCTTGATAAGCATCTTGTAATGAACGCTTCGCTTGCTTCAACAATGCAATATGACGAACATTACTTACATACGTCAGATCAGCCGACTCTAATTTACCACCAAAAAATAAATTCGAAATCGCTTCTTCCAATTTATCGATCCCTTTTTGATCTTTAACAGACATCGTAACAATACTTTCTTTCGGGAAATACTCTTCCAACTTCACAAGATCCAATTGGCGATACAGATCCATTTTATTCACAATAATAATCACTTGGCGATCTTTAATCTGTTCCAGTAATTGAATTTCATCTTCATGTAAAGCTTCATTATGATTAAGCACCAACAAGATAAGATCGGCATCATTTACAGCTGTACGTGAACGTTCAACCCCAATTTTTTCCACGACATCAATCGTTTCTCGAATACCTGCTGTATCTAATAATTTCAAAGGAATATTATTGATCGTCACAAATTCTTCGATCACATCGCGAGTCGTTCCTGGAATATCTGTAACGATCGCACGGTTGTCTTGCGCTAACGTATTCAAAAGCGAAGATTTACCTACATTTGGACGCCCTACAATCGCAGTAGTGATTCCTTCACGTAGAATCTTGCCTTCATTGGCAGTACGTAATAACTCATCAATGCCATTCATCACTTCTAATGATTTTTGCTTAATAAAATCAGAAGTTACCGATTCTACATCATGTTCAGGATAATCGATATTCACTTCAATATGAGCGACCATTTCAATCAATATTTGTTGCAATGGCTTAATTTGACGTGACAATTTCCCTTCCACCTGACGCAGTGCAACCGAGAAAGCTTTATCTGACTTCGAACGAATCAAATCAATAACACCTTCTGCTTGCGACAAATCGATCCGTCCATTTAAAAAAGCACGTTTGGTAAATTCGCCTGGTTCTGCAATCCGAATCTGTTGTTGTAATAATAGTTCCATCAGGCGACGTACAGATACTACCCCACCATGAGAACTAATCTCTACTACATCTTCGGTTGTAAATGAACGAGGTGCACGCATAATTGTTACCAATACTTCTTCCATCTTTTCGCCTGAATCTGGATCAATAATATAACCGTAATGCACAGTATGACTATCCGCATCCACTAATGATTGTTTACCTCGAAAAAGTTGATCTACTTCCGTAATCGACTGTGGTCCACTGACACGAATAACTGCTATCCCGGCTTCTCCGACAGCAGTAGATATAGCAGCAATAGTATCACTTATCATAATAAAGATTCCCCTTCTTTCTTGAAGATCATGAATGAACATACTTGTAACTAAATAAAAAGCAATGATCTTCTGCCCGAAGGCAAAAAATCATTGCATGACGTGTACTCATTATCGAAGTGTAATCACTACACGGCGATTAGGTTCTTCGCCTTTACTGATCGTTTTCACGCGAGCATGGTTTTGAAGTTTAGCATGAATCACTTTGCGTTCTTGCGAAGACATAGGTTCCAGTACCACTTCTTTACCACTACGGATCACTCTACCTGCTAAACGATCTGCTAAATCTTCTAATGTTTTCCGGCGACGTTCGCGGAAATTTTCAGCATCCAACAAAATGCGTACATATTTGTCTGAGTAACGATTGGCTACAATATTCACCAGATATTGAAGAGCATCCAGCGTTTGACCACGGCGACCAATCAATAATCCTAGATCACTACCCGAGATGTTCATGGTATACCCATCACGGTTACGCTTAATATCGACTTCCAATTCAAGACCTATACTTTGACCGACTTCTTTGACGAACTGTATCGCTTCATCATGAGAATAAGTGGATGCACTGCCTTCCTTGTCTGCTATCTCTGTAGTTGATGGAGATGCAGTAGAACGATCTTCCAAGGAGACAGGGACAGCAGAGCTAGAAGGAATATGCACAGTCGGCTGAGACAACAGTGTCAATTCTACTTTGGCAGGTTTTGCACCAAATAGACCCAGGAATCCTTTTGACGGCTGTTGCAATATTTGCACTTGCACATGTTCCTTACTCGTATTTAAACGGGTAAGCCCTTCTGCTATAGCATCATCAATGGTTTTTCCAGACGTAATGACTGTGGTCATTTCGAAATTGGGCCCTCCCTTGTGGTGCTCAGAGTGTAAGATCATAGATCAACCGTAGTAGTTGATTGTATATTTAGAACGCTGCCCCGGGGAACAGCGCTCCAATTGTATTTCTTAACGACGTTTCTTTTTCGCTTTTTTCTTGTTACGAGCTTTGTTGTTAGCAATTTTGCGAGCAGCACTTGTTGTATCTGTAACTGCACCAAGATCTGTAACCACTGTATTTTTGTTGCGATACAAGAAATAGTTCTGTACGATCGTGTAGATGTTACTGTATACCCAGTATAGCGGAAGTGCTGCTGGGAATTGATAAGACATGACGAAAATGATGATTGGATACATATACATCATAATTTTCATAGGACCCTGCATTTGCGCCGGGTTCATACTCATCATCATTTTAGTTTGAAGGAATGTGGTGATTGCAGCGATAACCGGCAAAATAAACCATTTATCCGGTTCACCTAATTGTAACCATAAAAACGTGTGCTCACGAAGACCTGTGTTATAAATGATCGCATTATACAAAGCGATAAAAACAGGCATCTGAATAATCAATGGTAAACAACCGGCAGCCGGGTTAACCTGATTTTCTTGGAACAACTTCATCGTTTCAGCTTGTTGTCTTTGTGGATCATCTTTGTATTCTTCGCGCAATTTCTGTAATTGCGGTTGAATTGCTTGCATTGCTTTAGAACTTTTGACTTGTTTTAACGTCAATGGCAAAATCAATGTACGTACGATAAGCACCAGAACCAAAACCGCCAGACCATATTCCCCGCCAAACCAATCAGCGAATGTGTCTAAAGCGTAGGCAAACCAGTACACGACGTAACGTTGCCACCAACCTCCGTTCTGTAAATCCTCTGTCGAATGCGTTGCCATATTAGTCGGTGTACAACCTGCTAAAATAGCCATCATCAATCCGGCAGCTATGAGGAGCATCCATCTTCCTCTGCGAATCTTCAATAACGACACTTCAAAACCCCTCTCTTAGCCATTCCATTTCCCTGCAAATCATACCATATTTAGCAACACAAATAAACTGATAGCACTACCGTTGTGAACGCTTAATTAAAGAAGATTTACGTAGGACATGAAGGATACTTTTTTCAAGCTCCTTATATTGTAGAGAAAGCGCACCTTTACGTACGATAAATACCATATCGATCTGCGGTACAATCTCAGCAGCATGATGACGTACAATTTCCTTCACCATACGACGCATCCGATTACGGACCACTGCATTCCCTACCTTTTTACTGACAGATACACCCATCCGAAATTGCTCAATATCTTTTTTGTGAAACCAGTACACCACAAATTGATGATTTGCAAAAGAACGACCATGACGGTATACACGGCTGAAATCTGCTCGGTTTCGTAAACGCAGCTTTTTTTGCACCGTAATTTCCCCTTAATTTCAAAAACAAGATAGTGGACTTCTTCTATATAGTAAAATATAAAATTTTTTAGTATTTTTTAGTGTAAAGAAAAAAAGACCACCGCAGTGGTCTTAAAGTAATTTACGCGCTTAGGACTTTTCTGCCTTTAAGGCGACGAGCCGCCAGCACTTTACGGCCATTTTTAGTACTCATTCTTTTACGGAATCCGTGTACTTTACTACGTTTTCTTACGTTAGGTCTGAATGTTGGTCTCATATTGTGCACCTCCTTGCAGGAAATCTATATTCCATATTTAATTGGTTCTATTCACATAAAAATTCCCTTATACATTTAAACACGAAATGTCTATATAAGTCAATGAAATTTCATTTATTACATTTTACAGTTAGTACTTCTATGTATAAAGAGGGAGCCATCGCTGTTTATTTTTATCGTCCACGCACATTCCTTTCTGTTCAAAAAATCATTCCTTTTTACGTTTATCCACAGGTTAAAATAGATCCTCTTTTTTCCACAGTTATGCACTTTCTAAAAAACTGCCTGTGTATAATTCAAAAATTCTTCCACAAGCAAAAAGTTTGTTCCGAACAATTTATAAACAATATCTAGTGGTGTGCATAAGTTTTATACACAACAGATTGAATTTGTGGATAAATTATCGGTTTTCGTTGAAATAAAGGGTTCTTTTTGGTATTATTATATTGTTTTTGACTGTGAATAGATTATTCTAACCTAAAAATTATCAACAGCCTGTGGATAAAGTTGTGAACAATTTCTTCTTATCCTTTTTTTAGTTTATCCACCTTCTGGTATTCTGGGGATAATTCTACGCCATTCATCATAATTATCATTTTCAATATTTCCGATATCCGCGCATGGCTTCAGCCACACATTGGAAGTTTAAAAGGAGTGACAGTCTGTGGACAGCCATACTTCCGAATTATGGCAGCAAATATTATCCATTATTCAAACAAAGCTGAGCAAGCCTAGCTTTGACACTTGGTTCAAAGCAACCAAAGCGCTGACTTTTACCGAGAACTCTATTGTAATTTCAGCACCAACCACTTTTGCTGTAGAATGGCTTGAAAGCCGGTATACCAAATTGGTAAGTTCGACCGTTTTTGAATTTTTGGGAAGACAAGTAGACGTTAAGTTTGTGATCGAAGAAGCACTTCCTGAAGAATCGCTTTTACCTGCACAGACTCAATCGCAACCTGCTATTTCGATGCGAGAAGAACCACTTGCTAATATGCTCAATACCAAATATACGTTTGATACATTTGTTATTGGCGCTGGCAATCGATTTGCGCATGCTGCTTCATTAGCAGTAGCGGAAGCACCAGCTAAAGCATATAATCCATTATTTTTATACGGTGGTGTAGGACTGGGCAAAACTCATCTTATGCACGCCATCGGACATTATATTTTGGAACATAATCCAAATAGCAAAGTGGTATACATTTCTTCCGAAAAATTTACAAACGAGTTTATTAACGCTATTCGTGACAACCGCGGGGAAAGTTTCCGTAACAAGTACCGTAATATTGATATTTTATTGATTGATGATATTCAATTTTTAGCGGGCAAAGAACAGACGCAAGAAGAGTTTTTCCATACGTTTAATGCATTACATGAAGAACGCAAGCAGATCATTATTTCTAGTGATCGCCCGCCAAAAGAGATTCCAACGCTTGAAGAAAGACTTCGTTCGCGGTTTGAATGGGGATTGATTACTGATATTCAGCCTCCAGATCTAGAAACACGCATCGCTATTTTGCGGAAAAAAGCGAAAGCGGAGAATTTAGATATTCCCAACGAAGCCATGGTCTATATTGCTAACCAGATCGATACGAATATTCGTGAACTAGAAGGCGCTTTGATTCGTGTTGTGGCTTATTCGTCGTTAACCAACCAAGATGTAACTTCTCATCTTGCTGCTGAAGCACTCAAAGATATTATTCCGTCCAGCCGTCCGCGAATGATTACGATTCAGGATATTCAACAAAAAGTTGGCGAATTTTATAATTTGAAAATGGAAGATTTTAAAGCGCGTAAAAGAACCAAAGCTGTAGCGTATCCACGTCAAATTGCAATGTATTTGTCACGGGAATTAACAGATTATTCTTTGCCGAAGATTGGAGAAGCTTTCGGAGGACGAGATCATACGACTGTTATCCATGCTCATGAGAAAATTTCAAGAACGCTTAAGATTGATCAGGAGTTATTCAAAGTTGTGAATAACTTAACGGAAAAGATTAAAAATCCATCCTGAATAAGTCACAAGCCTATACACAATCTATACACATGTGGATAGGCTTACTTACACGTGGGTTTGAGGGGGTTATCCACATATCCACTGCCCCTACTACGATTACTATAAAGATTTATATATATTCTTCTTATAAAAACACGTTCTGAAATTCATCAAATGACTTAACACATTTGTGATAAAGATGAACCTTGCTGATTAGGAGTGAAACCATGAAGATCCAAATTTCTAAAAGTTATTTGAATGAATCGATACAACATGTTTCCAAAGCTATTTCTAGCCGTACAACAATCCCTATTTTGACAGGCATCAAATTTGATGTTTCGTATACAGGTGTCACGTTAACTGCTAGCGATACCGATATTTCGATCCAATCGTTTATTCCTGCTGAAGACAATGACAAAACAATCGTCCAAATCGATCGTGCAGGCAGCGTTGTTTTACCTGCTAAATTTTTCGTTGAAATTATCAAAAAACTACCTTCTTCTGAAATCGAAATGGAAGTTCGTGATGGTTTCCAAACGTTTATTCGTTCAGGTGCTACAGATATCCAACTGGTAGGTCTTGATCCAGAAGAATTCCCTGTTTTGCCAAGCATCGAAGAAAACCAACAAATCTCAATTCCGGGCGATCTGCTCAAAAATATGATCAAGCAAACGGCTTTTTCTATTTCCACACAAGAAACTACGCCTATTTTGACAGGGGTACTTTGGAATTTGAACGAAAGTGAACTTAAATTCGTTGCTACTGACCGCCATCGGTTAGCAAGTCGTACCGTTCACATGAGCGAAGATACAGGAGTGCGTTTTAGCAATGTCGTTATTGCAGGTAAAACGTTAAACGAACTCAGCAAAATTATTCCTGACCAAAACACATTATTAGATATCGTTGTCGCGGATAATCAGGTATTATTTAAAATTGATCGTGTTCTTTTCTATTCCCGTATACTCGACGGTACGTATCCTGATACATCCAAAATCATTCCGACCAATTTCAAAACAGAAATCGTGATTGATACCAAAAAATTAGCAGATTCAATCGATCGTGCTTACTTGTTATCTCGCGAAGAAAAAACCAATATTGTGCGTATGCAAACATTGGACAATGGAGCCGTTGAAATTTCTTCTAGCTCTTCTGAGTTAGGTAAAGTAACCGAACAACTTGAAGTCTCTCGTTTTGAAGGGGAACCTTTACGTATTTCATTCAACTCCAAATATATGTTGGATGTGCTAAAAGTGATCGAAAGTGAACAATTAGCGATTCAATTTACAGGGGTAATGAGCCCGATCATCATCAAGCCACAAGATGATAGCCGTAGTCTGTATATTATTTTGCCTTACCGTACAACCAACTAATCCAATAGTTCAAAATAAAGGATTAAATAAAATAGCCAGGTATTTTGCAACAAGTTCCTGATCTGTTCACATCATGAGAACCGTTGATAAATACCTGGCTATTCATATCCACAACCTATGTTGCTACACGAAAGGACGATACTTTTCACATGGAAAATATAACAATATCAACAGAATATATTAAGCTGGATCAATTTTTAAAATTAGCAGGTTGTATATCCACAGGAGGAAGTGCCAAAGCCCTTTTACAAGAGCAAATGGTACAAGTCAATGGAGAATTGGAAGAACGTCGTGGTCGTAAATTGTATCCTGGAGATGAAATTCAGGTACAGGGAGAAGGTTCATACAAAGTACACAGTGAACAATAATCTGGAGGACCTCATCCATGTTTATTAACCAAGTCAGTCTGCAAAATTATCGCAATTATGATCATCTCCAACTGGATTCCTTCGCTGCGGTCAATTTGTTTATCGGGCAAAATGCTCAAGGAAAAACAAATTTGATCGAAGCTCTTTTCGTTTTAGCACTTTCCAAATCTCACCGAACCAATAAAGATAAAGAACTAATTGCTTTTCACGCAGAGCAAGCTCGAATTACGTGTGAAGCTGAAAAAAAATATGGCAAAGTAAAGCTAGAGTTAAACTTTACGAGTAAAGGCAAACGTGCTAAAATCAACGGTCTGGAACAACGCAAATTAAGTGAATTTGTAGGGACGATCAATGCGGTTATGTTTGCGCCTGAAGATTTGGAGATTGTTAAAGGATCTCCTGGAGTGCGGCGCCGTTTTTTAGATATGGAGATTGGTCAAGTACAACCCAGCTATCTTTTTCATTTGCAGCAATATCAGAAAATTTTAATACAGCGGAATAATTATTTAAAACAAGCGTGGAGTTCTGGCTCTAAAGATTCAACGATGCTTGATATCTGGAATGAACAACTGGTTGAACATGGAGTCAAAATTATCAAAAAACGAAAACACTTTATCCACAAGCTTCAAGGTTGGGCAGAAACTATCCACATGGGGATAACTGGTGGCAAAGAGAATTTGGTTCTTTCTTATGTCCCATCGTTCGGAACCGCAGATGAGGAAGATGAAGCTGTCTTATTTGAGCAATTTATGGTAAAATTATCACAAGTGAAAGAACAGGAATATCGTCGTGGAGCAACCCTTGCAGGTCCACATCGTGACGATTTAACTTTTCATATCAATGGCAATGAAGCAGCTGTTTTTGGTTCTCAGGGACAACAGCGTACAACCGCCCTGTCATTGAAACTAGCAGAGATTGAACTGATACGTGAAGAAATTGGAGAATACCCTATTCTTCTGCTGGATGATGTACTATCTGAACTTGATCCTTATCGTCAGACGCAACTGATTGAGACATTTCAAGGTAAAGTGCAGACATTTATTACAGCGACCGGAATCGAAAGTTTAAATACAGAGCGTCTTAAAGAAGCTCAGATTTTCCATGTCCATCAAGGACACGTTGAGAAGTAGGGAGGACTACAGACTATGTATATTCACTTGGGCGGCGAGAAGATTATCCGTTCCTCGGAGCTTGTCGCGATTTTTGATATATCGATCGAAAAGTCTTCCAAAATTTCTAAGCAATTTGTAAATAATGCTCTTGAAAATAAAAAAGTAGAATCGATTGGTGAAGAAGAACCCAAATCGATCGTAGTCACTAAAAACAAAGTGTACTACTCCCCTATCTCTTCCTCGACGCTCAAAAAGCGAGCAAATAGTTTTTTTGTTAATGCATGAACGCAGTTATGGGATATAACTGCCTGAAATTATAGAAGTAGGTGAAAATCGCATGTCTATGAATCAACCGGCTTATGATGCGAGCCAGATACAGGTACTTGAAGGACTAGAAGCGGTTCGCAAGCGTCCGGGTATGTACATTGGATCCACAAGCTCTAAGGGTCTTCATCACTTGGTTTGGGAAGTCGTAGATAACAGTATCGATGAAGCACTTGCAGGTCATTGTGACCATATTGAAGTGACTATTCACGAGAATAATAGTGTAACTGTTGTCGATAATGGACGTGGAATTCCTGTAGGGATCGAAGCGAAGACGCAACGTTCTGCACTAGAAGTTGTTATGACTGTTCTACATGCTGGTGGTAAATTCGGCGGTGGAGGATATAAAGTATCAGGCGGTCTGCATGGTGTAGGTATCTCTGTTGTAAACGCATTGTCTGAACATGTAAAAGTGGTTGTCAAAACCGAAGGTCAAATTCATCAACAAGAATATATGCGCGGAGCTCCTCAGTATGATATCAAAGTCATCGGAGAAATGGGAGCAGATGAAGATACAGGTACAACGGTTACGTTCAAACCTGATTCTCAAATCTTTACAGAAACAACGGTATTTGATTACGACACATTGCTTGGTAGAATTCGTGAATTAGCTTTCCTGAACAAAGGAATAGCAATGACGATTACAGATGAACGCACAGGTGTAACCAACACCTTTAAATACGAAGGCGGTATTATCGAGTACGTTCAATATTTGAACAAAAATCGTGAAGTACTGAATGAACAACCGATCTATGTTGAAGGTTCACGTGACATGATTCAAGTTGAAGTGGCTTTGCAATACAACGAGAGTTATGCAGAAAATATTTATTCTTTTGCTAATAACATTAACACGCATGAAGGTGGTACTCATGAATCTGGATTTAAGAGTGCACTAACACGTATTATTAATGATTATGCTCGTCGTAACGGATTGCTCAAAGACAACAACGGTAATCTGACAGGTGAAGATGTGCGTGAAGGACTGACAGCGATTATTTCTGTCAAAATCCCTGAGCCTCAATTCGAAGGACAGACGAAGACCAAGCTAGGAAACAGTGAAGTTCGTGGTATTGTTGAATCTCTTTTCTCAGAGAAGCTACAAGAATTTATGAACGAAAATCCTGCGGTTGCTCGTCGTGTACTTGAAAAGTCTTTACAAGCGTCTAGAGCACGTGAAGCTGCTCGTAAAGCGCGTGAATTGACTCGCCGTAAAAGTGTACTAGAAGTCAGTGCTTTGCCTGGTAAGCTGGCAGACTGCTCTTCCAAAGACGCTTCGATCAGCGAATTGTACATTGTCGAAGGTGACTCTGCTGGTGGATCAGCGAAGCAAGGACGTGATCGTCACTTCCAAGCGATTTTGCCATTGCGTGGTAAAATTCTAAACGTTGAAAAAGCACGTTTGGATCGTATTCTAGGTAATGCCGAGATTAGAGCGATTATTACAGCTCTAGGTACAGGGATTGGTGAAGAATTTGATCTTTCCAAAGCACGTTATCACAAAGTTATTATTATGACTGATGCTGATGTCGATGGTGCTCATATTCGTACACTATTGTTGACTTTCTTTTATCGTTATATGCGTCAGCTTCTAGAAGCGGGCTATATCTATATTGCACAACCGCCTTTATTCAAAGTAGAACGCAACAAAACAGCGGTCTATGCTAACTCTGAAAAAGAGCGCGATCAGATCATTGCTGGTTTTGGCGAAAATGCTAAGTTCAATGTTCAACGTTACAAAGGTTTGGGTGAGATGAATGCAACTCAACTTTGGGAAACAACGATGGACCCTGAAAGTCGTATTATGTTACAAGTCAGTATTCCTGATGCGATTTTGGCAGATACGATTTTTGATACGTTGATGGGTGATAATGTAGAACCGCGTCGTGACTTTATTCAAGAACACGCTAAATACGTGACCAATCTTGATGTTTAATTCCTATTATTTATCAATGTAACGACATAAATATGCAGTAGATAAAGAGCATCTTGTTGTATACAGATGCTCTTTTATTTTTGTAGCAACTATATTTACAAAAGCTTTGAAAATCATGATGAAATACAGGACATTATTTAAGAAAAATGGTATAATAAAGTGATGTAGTCGTAAGCATAGCTAGAGCGGACAACACAGTACAGAGTAGCAACTTTTAACCATATTCTGGCGACAAGCAACTTATTTTATACATTGTATAAGCAAGCATTTGTGCAAGCAAAACGAAGGCTGCAATAAGGGAGGTTAAGCTTAACATGGCGGAAGAAAAGATTTCGCAAATTAAAGATCGGGACATTGGTGTAGAAATGCGTGATTCCTTTATGGATTATGCAATGAGCATCATTGTGAGCCGGGCTTTGCCTGATGTACGTGACGGTTTGAAACCTGTGCATCGGCGTATATTATTTGCCATGTCAGAGCTTGGTATGGCTCCAGATAAACCGTACAAGAAATCAGCAAGAATCGTCGGTGAAGTTATTGGTAAGTATCACCCGCATGGTGATTCGGCTGTATACGAAACAATGGTACGGATGGCGCAGGATTTCTCTATGCGCTATATGTTGATAGATGGTCATGGTAACTTTGGATCGATCGATGGCGATATGGCAGCAGCAATGCGTTATACCGAAGCACGTTTGTCCAAAATTGCTATGGAAATGTTACGTGATATCAACAAAGAAACGATCGACTTTGCACCTAACTATGATGGTGAAGAAAAAGAACCGATTGTACTACCTGCTCGTTACCCTAACTTATTAGTGAACGGTGTATCTGGTATTGCTGTAGGTATGGCTACCAATATTCCTCCGCATAATTTAAGCGAAGTTATTGATGGTGTACAAGCTATGATCCAGAATCCAGAGATTACTTCGATGGAACTGATGGATTATATTCAAGGCCCTGATTTCCCAACATCCGGTTATATCTTAGGACGTTCGGGTATTCGTCAAGCCTATCAAACTGGTCGCGGATCAGTAACGATGCGTGCCAAAGCAACGATCGAAGAAAATAACAACAAAGCTCGTATTGTTGTTAATGAACTGCCTTATCAGGTCAACAAAGCTCGTCTAGTTGAGAAAATTGCTGAATTGGTACGCGAAAAAAGAATCGAAGGCATTACCGATCTACGTGATGAGTCTGACCGTAACGGTATGCGTGTTGTTATTGAATTACGCCGTGATGTGAATCCAAGTGTTGTTCTAAATAACTTGTACAAACATACAGCGATGCAATCTACATTTGGTGTGAACATGCTAGCTATCGTTAACAATGAACCTAAATTGCTAACTTTACGCGAAGTATTACATCATTACATTCAGCATCAGATCGAGGTTATTCGTCGTCGTACACAGTATGATCTCAAAAAAGCAGAAGCACGCGCTCATATTTTAGATGGTTTGCGTGTAGCTTTAGATAATCTGGATGAAGTTATTCGTATGATTCGTGCATCCAATACCAGTGATGTGGCTCGTGAAAGCCTTATTGAGCGTTTTTCTCTGAGTCTGGAACAAGCACAAGCGATTATGGATATGCGTTTGCAACGTTTAACAGGATTAGAGCGTGAGAAGATCGAGAACGAATACAATGAATTATTAGTCAAAATCGCTGAATACCGCGAAATTTTGGCAAATGAAGATCTTGTTCTTGAAATTATCAGTACAGAGCTTAATGAAATCAAAGAACGTTTTGGTGATGAGCGCCGTACAGAAATCACAGTTGGCGAAGAAAGTATTCTGGATGAAGATTTGATCCCTAAAGAAGAAGTTATTGTTACAGTAACTCATACAGGGTATATCAAACGCTCACCAGTCACTACATTCCGTAGTCAAAAACGTGGTGGACGTGGTGTTATTGGGATGGATATGAAAGATACTGACTTTGTGCAGCATCTCTTTGTAACCAATTCTCATAACCATTTGTTATTCTTTACAGACAAAGGTAAAGTATACCGAATCAAAGCCTATGAGATTCCTGAATTGGGCCGTACTGCTCGTGGAACACCGGTGATCAACCTTATTCAAATCGAACAAGGCGAATCGGTAAATGCCGTAATCTCTGTAGAGCAATTTGAAGGAGATCAGCATCTATTCTTTGCAACCAAACAAGGTGTCGTGAAGAAAACACGTCTGGACGATTATACCAATATTCGTAAAGGCGGTCTGATCGCAATCAATATGCGTGAAGATGATGAGCTGATTGAAGTTAAATTAACAGATGGCAAACAAGAGATTATCATGGGTACATCTTATGGTATGTCGATTCGTTTCTCTGAAGGCAATGTTCGTCCGATGGGACGTAGCGCTACAGGGGTAAAAGGAATCACCTTGGATGAAGGCGATGCAGTGATCGGTATGGATATCGTGGATGATGATCAGAAAGTATTGATTGTAACATCCAAAGGTTACGGTAAACGTACGCCAGGCTCTGATTATCGTATTCAGACACGTGGTGGTAAAGGCATCAAAACGATGAATGTCACCGATAAGAATGGTAAGTTAGCAGGTCTTAAAGTTGTTAAAGACGAGGAAGATCTGATGATTATCACCACAAGCGGAACATTGATTCGTATGGATATTGAAGGTATTTCCACCATGGGACGTAACACACAGGGTGTGAAATTGATTCATATTCGTGATGAAGACTCTGTAGCTACGATTTGTCGTACAGATAAGAATGAAGACGACGACTCACCGGATGATGATGTATTTGCTGAAGATGCAATAGGTAGTACAGAAGAGCAAGAGTCTGTGCAACAACTGGACAACCCAGAAACATCGACAGATCATACAGAAGAAGCGGAATAATATATTTTAAATATTCAAAATAAAGAGAGAACTTTCTATCTAAAGAAAGTTCTCTTTTTTTATTTAAAAATAGTTAAGAAGTTTACTAAATTAGATTGAAGAAATGACAAATACCGCATATAATAAGTCTAAGTAATCAAGTCTTTAGTCCCTATTTTATACATAACTTTTTAGAACTAGCGAATTATTCATAATGCAATCTAAAGGTTTTTAGTATTTTAAAATAGAGTGAGGTTAATCCAATGGCAACGATATTAATTGATGATGTAACACCAGGAGTCCGAATTACACACGATGTATTCACAACTCAAGGTAATTTGCTTTTTCCTAAAGGCAAAACAGTCATGCCCAAAGATATAGAAATTTTACGTGCTTTTTTAATAGAAGAAATTAATAACGGTAAAAGTCCTAAAGAAGAATTAAGTGCTCCTCCTGTAGAATCTAATGCTCTAAATGAGATTGGCGCAAAAGTTAAAGCGATACAAAAAGTATTATCTTTTGAAAAAGATTATGAGAAGATGATTACATTATTAAAAAATGTATTTCGTAATGTCGCAGTTACTGAAATCCCTGTGTTGGAATTACGCATCCAAATGGAGAAATTATTACAATACTCAAGAGAATACAATATTCTCACTTTCTACCCTAAAAGTATAAACAAGCAAGATTATTGGTATCATAATGCTGTATTAACCGGACTCACTTCTTATAAGATAGCTCATTGGTTAGGGCTTCCTGTAAATGAAGGGATGCAAGTCGCTTTTGCAGGACTTTTTCATGATATCGGTAATGCCAAGATCGATTTGGATATTCTACAAAAGCCTTCAAAGCTAACAGCATCAGAAGTCGAAGAAATACGTCGACATACCATGTATGGTTATGAGCTACTCAAGAACGTTAAAGGGATTAGTGAAGGCGTACGTTTGGCAGCACTACAACATCATGAGAAAGTGGACGGTTCAGGGTATCCGCTTCGTCTAAAAGCTGACCAGATTCATATCTATGCCAAAATCGTTGGTGTCGCCGATATCTTTCATGCAATGACGCTTTCCAAAACATATAGCCAGGCACAATCTCCTTATCTAGTACTTGAGCAGATCGATTCAGAAGCTTTTGGCAAATTAGATCCTAAAATCGTAACTACCTTTATTAGCAAAGTCACACAGTTCCATAATGGGACAATGGTTCGTCTAAGTAATGGTCTGATAGGAGAAATCATTTTCTCTGATCGCTCATATCCCACACGTCCGCTAGTCTCAGTAGATGGTACGATCTATAATCTAATAGAAAATCATCAACTGTTTATACAAGAGATTATTAAACGAAAAGAAGTATTGCAAAAAAGTTAAGATTTATTCGTTCTTTGCTATCTATAGAAGATAGGTTATATAGAAGATACATGAATGAATATAGAGAGTAGATCTATTGCTTGTTACTATAAAGAGCAAATGATTTACTCTTTTCTTTCTATATAGAAGGAAACGATAATATAGAAAGAAAAGATGCACTAATCAAAGTAGTTTAATAATAAAAATATATTCTCAAAAAAAGTGTTGACTATCTAACTCGATACATGATATATTATAAAAGTTGTCACGAACGAACGACAACATCCACAAAATATCATATGAAAACAACTTGAAAAAACACTTCAAAAAAAGTGCTTGCCAAGTGGTTGGAAACATGATATGATATAAAAGTTGTCACCGAGAAACACAGACAACGAAAAACGAAATGTTTGATCTTTGAAAACTGAACAACGAGTGAGTAATGAAGGTCTTAGCCGACCTTTAAAAAATAGAGAACTTCGGTTCTCGCCAGTTTAAGAATTGAGCACGTCAAACACTTTATGGAGAGTTTGATCCTGGCTCAGGACGAACGCTGGCGGCGTGCCTAATACATGCAAGTCGAGCGGAGTTGACGAGAAGCTTGCTTCTTTGATACTTAGCGGCGGACGGGTGAGTAACACGTAGGCAACCTGCCCTCAAGCTTGGGACAACTACCGGAAACGGT
>NZ_QGAD01000013.1:0-135804 GCF_005233705.1 Paenibacillus sp. CFBP13512
ATGTAAGATATTTTGCTATGCAAAAATCAGGTTTGATTGAAGTAGAAGAAGTCGCGCTTATGGTGCCAAGCGCTTAAGGAATTAGTTTTGTCTTTTTCGCTTTTTCTGCCATTTTCTCGGTTAACGGTCCAAGTGGTTTTTTGAATATGACTGCAAAGAGCATAAACAATATCATAAATCCAACCAGATACATCACATCTCGATAGACTGTCTCCATCAGCATACCGCCGACAGCTTCACGTAGCACTTCAACCGCATACGTAAATGGGAACCACGGATGTAAGGCTTGGAAAAAAGTACCGGTCATACTGACAGGGAATGTACCGCCTGAACTTGAAAATTGCAGTACGAGCAGTATAATCGCAAGCCCTTTACCAATATTACCGAATACCGATACAAGGGTGTACGTTAACGTGACAAATACCATACTGATTAACACACTTAATCCGACAAACCAGACTTTATCGACGACATAGGCACCTAAAATAAAGATATCACCGAGTGAAATAATCAGCGCTTGTACCATACCAATCGTCATAAAGGTGAACATTCGACCAAAGTAAATCTGGTATGGACGATACCTTTTCTCAATATCCTCTACTTCCACTTTGAACATGGAGACTAACAACATTGCCCCTACCCAGATCGAGAGTGTGGTATAGAAAGGAGACATGGCTGATCCATAGTTAGGGATAGGATATGTGCGATTAGCTTCTAATTCAACAGGGCTAGATAAAAAGTCACTTTCTTGTTGAATATCGCCTTTAAGCCATTTGATAATCTGGGACAGCTCACTATCACTATTTTTGAGCAAACGAACTTTATTGGCTGCACTGTGCACTGATTTTTCAAGTCCAGGCAGATCATTGCGGATAAAGTCGCCTACTTTGTGCACCGCATTTTCAGCTTCAGGCAGTTTATTTTGAATCAAATCAGTAATTTTATCTAATTCTTTCTCTGCTTTGGGTAGATCATTGCGTACAAAGTCAGCAGCATCATGAATTTTAGTCTCTATGCCAGGCAGATCATTATTTACAAAATCAGCAGCATTGTTTATCAGCTTGGTAAACTCCACCATTTTGCTTTGTAGTAATTGATCGGCATCATGTAATTTTTTCTCAATATTCGGTAGATCGGTCTGTAATTGCTTTAACTCTTCTTGACCGAAAGCCACACCACTTTGAGCATCGTTTAGTACAGCTTCGACATCAGGAAGCTTCTGTTGAGCCGTTTGAAGAACACTGGCTGCGTCTTTGGCGACGGTTTTGAGATTATCTAATCCTTGATTAATATTAGGTACAATCTCTGAATCGTATCTTGAAATAAGATCTCCTAAAGCATCACTTGCATCAGTAGACAATTGACGAAGATTGTTCAAAATATCTTCAGCCGGTTGTTGTCCATTGGTTATCGCTTGATGAATACTGCGTACCAGATCCAATTGACGTTCAAATTTGTCATGTACGGTGTTCAGACGACTAATCGGATTATCGAGTGGATGGTTAGGTAGTACATTATTTAAGCGAGTTAATAGATCAGTTGTACGTTCTATAATACCGATAGCACGAGATAATCGTGTATCAAGAAACGACAGAGCATCCAGTGCTGCTTGTGGATCAATATCGGCTCCTTGAATCGCATCTACCAGTTGAGTGGTTGCATCCGCTGTTTGTTGTAAAAGGACTAGATTTTGACGAACAATAGGCGCTACTGAATCAAAAGCACCATCGTTTTCATCTAAAAATGTATTCACTCGATTGGTAAAATCAGCACTGATATCGGTGATTTCTTTGACTTTAGGTAATGCTTCTTGAGCAGCTGTGATAATGCCGGATAATTTGTCAGCATCATCAATCGCTTGATTCAGCGCATCTTCGACTTTGTAAAAGTTTTTGTCCAGTTCACTGACTTTATCTGCCGCCGCTTGAATTTCAGGCAGACGCTTTTGGAGTAAAAGAATCTGGTTGCCTGCTTCTTTGATCTTCGGAAGATTATCTTCTACCTTGAGAATCATATCGCCAGCGGCTTCGATTTCAGGAATACGTTTTTGCAAAGCAACTATTTTTTGAGCTTGAGCATCAATCTGAGGAAGCTTTTTCTCAAGTTCTAACGCTTTATCTGCAAATTCATCAATCTCTGGCAATCGAGCTTCTAATGTCAAAATTTTATTCTCAATATTACGAATCGTTGGCAATTCTTCTTCTAATTTGATGCCTGCATCTTGCATCTTGGTAAGTACGGCTTCACTTGCAGTCGCTATAAATTCGTCACTGATCTGTTGAGTGATCGTAGATGCACCTTTATCTGTAATCTTAGGAGCAACTGCACTGATTTTTTCATTCACCGTATAAATGATTTTGGGTTTGACAGGATCATCGGTTAAGATACTTGCGATTTTGTCAGAAAAGTCGGATGGGATTAACAGGCTAGCATAATACTCTCCTGTATCTACGCCATGTTTGGCTGTCTGTTCATCCACAAATGTCCAGCCAAGTGTCGTATTCTTTTTTAAATTTTGCAGTACTTGATCCCCGACATTGATCTCTTTGCCTTCAATCTTGGTGCCTTTATCTTGAGAAGTGATCGCAATTTTGATGCCTGATGTATTGCTGTACGGGTCCCACATCGCTTTGAGGTTAAACCACGCATATACAGAAGGTAATAACATGATTGCAATGACCAGTAGAATACCTGTAGAGACGCCAAAAATGTTTTTCCAATCACTTTTATAAATAGTCCAAATATTTCTCATAACTTTGTTATACCACCTAATCGCCTATAGTCAGTTCAATAGTCTATGATATCATTTAACCTCTAATTCTTAACATTACCCTAAAGATTCAGAAGCAAAAGGTCAGGTTAAATACAAAATAAGATAGCTTCTATTCGTACCTTAAGATTACACACCTTGAGTATGGATAATAAACGCTATATGCCTAACAAGCAAGTGAATATTATCTTTTTACTTAGGTAGGCTATCTAATTAATATATTATATCATAATTTTCATAATGAGAATGCTTTGAATCAAAGTAAGTCGGTATGCATATCAGATAAAGTTATCATCATTAATCTGATACTGATCCTATCCAAAATGATAAAGGAGCGAATAACCATGAATGATGATATTATCAAAGGTAAATGGACTCAATTTAAAGGTGAAGCGAAAAAACAGTGGGGTAAACTAACTGATGATGATCTTGATGTGATCAACGGTGAGAAAGAAAAGTTTATCGGAAAACTGCAAGAGCGTTATGGACATAGCAAAGAAGCAGCAGAAGAAGAGTACAATACGTGGAGTAAGCGTCACTATGAAAATAGTGCAAATAACACGTTGTTATAAGCTGTATCGAAATAGAATTGAAATTTAGACTTGCCAGAATGGTCAAAGTATCGTAAAATTGGTCTTGCATGTGACTAACAACGACATAGATGGCACATAACATAAAGGGCGATTGTAATATCCTTAATCGGGGATATCACAATCGCCTTATTCATTTGTAATGGGAAAAATAATGGAATGCTGGGGCGCGTGGAGAGGCGCTGCGAGAAGGGGATCTTCTTGGCGTCGCTGGTGAACAATGATCCCTTGAATAACCGCTTTGCGGTGGGGATCACCGTTCAAAGGCGACTTTCAGAAGATTCCCCTTCTCTCCGCTCACTACGTGCTCGGGCATGGAATAATGATTTTTCTTGCGGCTCCGCCGTGGGTGTGGGCAGGGTAGAGAAGGAAAGTTAAGAGAGTATGATTGGGTTATAGGGATTTTAAGATTTTGGTGTTAAAGAAATTTGTTTGTTTTATATATTATATATACGGATGAAGTAATGGAATAGTTTACAGTTTATTAAAAAAAATGTTTGGTACTTTAAATATATTGAATATATTGAATATATCAAATACATATGATTATAAATGAGAATGTAAAAAGGCTGATGCTAGGGAAGTGTTTCTCGCTGGCATCAGCTTTTTGGTATGATTTTTTTTATTTTAGAGTGGGAGTAGAGAGACTTGGGAGCGTTGGCCGACTTGGGTGACCATTTGTTCCCACGCTTCCGGTTTTTGAGCTAGGACGGCGTAGTAACGACGTAGGAACTTTTCGATCAGTGATCCGGGTAGAGATTGAGTTGCAGGATCGTAGGCTAAAAAGCAGAAATCGAGTTCGGATACGGCTTCACCGTCATTGTTCCATGAAGGGTGAATATAAGGGAAGTCTAATTTGCGATAGCCTAGATGAGACAGAACTTCGCGGCGTACAAATGGGTCCATGGGTTTGATGCCACCAAACTCATGATGTTCGATACGATAGGGATCGTAGATTTCAGCGAACATACCGAATAATTCTTTGCCTGCTTCACTAGCGACTTGTTGTAGATCGAGCTGGCGTTGTTGGGCTAGAAAAGCGCCGATCCCAAGTCCGGGTTCACCGATAATTGTAAAGTCAGTCATCGCTACATTATCATCTTCGTAATAACGATATTCTGTTGCACCTACGACTTTGCCTTCATGTACAGCTACAAACACGCGGATACTCGGATCTTCTAACGGTTCTTTCCACAGGTCAAATGATAGTACTTCCTCTGCGGGGAAAATCCGTCCCATTAAGCCGTGCATATCTGCAAATAACGGATCTTCGATATGATTGATACGTACAAATTCCATTGATAAGGTCATCCTTTCAAGTTACGTTTAATAAGAAGCGGATTTTGCCATTCCATCAGAACAGCATAATGGAGTGATTCTTTATCATCTAAATAATTTTCAATAATCGTCAGTGGTGTTCGTCCGCATCGCAGTAGAAAAGAAATGACCGGATCGTATTGTGTGCCCTGTGTAATCGCTTCGACATATTGCTGTGGCGTGTAGTCCTGAGCGACTTTGTGATAACCGGGCATACGACCTGCACCAAGCAAGCGGGTCAGTCCCATCGCTGTGACCACTTCATACATCGACTGCATCATTAATTTACCCAAGCCCCATTGCCGATAATGAGGGTGTACACATAGATCAGCGACATACAGTGTATCTCCTGACGGTTGATGATTGCGAATATACCCGTTATCTGTGACTTCTTCCCATGTATGCTGAGGATGTGCAGGATCGAAATGAATCAATAATGAAGTCATCGAACCTGCTAGCACACCATCGATTTCGATGCAAAGAGCTCCTTGCGGAAAGCGAGAAATATGCTCACGCAGTTGCTCGGCATTCCACCACAACTCCGAAGGATAGGGTGGAGGGAACGCCGCACGTTGAATTTCGATCAAGTCTGCAAAATCTTTTTCGGTATAAGAACGCACAATAGCAGGATATGGCATTTGGTTATGGAATACATAACAAGATTTATAATATGATGGAAGAGTACCTTCAAAAGTGCTCATGACTTAAGACCAATCGGTATAGAGATCGGTACGGCGATCACGCCATGTGGTAACAGAACCTTTTTCACGGACTTGATATAATAGTTCTAGATCCAGATCGGCAGTCACGATCATATCATCATTAATCTCGCCTTCGACTAGAATACCTCGTGGTGGAAAAGGAACATCGTTAGGCGTAATAACAGCCGCTTGTCCAAAGTTACCACGCATAAAGTCTACCGTTGGTAAAGAACCGACTGTTCCTGTAGTGACTACATAGATTTGATTCTCGACAGCACGAGCATGACTGGTATAGCGAACACGATGGAATCCATGACGATCATCAGTACAGGATGGACAGAAGATGACATCTGCACCTTTAGCTTTTGCCATACGTACAATTTCAGGAAATTCAATATCGTAACAAGTTAATAAAGCAATTGTACCTTTATCGGTCTCAAATACGGTTAAGCCTTCACCGGGTGACATATTCCATTCGGTCACTTCTGTTGGTGTAATATGAAGTTTGGGCTGTACAGCTACCCGTCCATCTGGATAAAATAAATGAGCAGTGTTATATAATTTTCCTTCTTTTTCGATCACATGAGTACCACCGATAATATGCATTCCTGTTTCTTGAGCTAATTGTTGAAACAAATGTATATAAGAGTCGGTAAACTCGGGCAATTTCTCGATACCTAAAGCTTTGCCGTGCACATCACCTATGGATAACAATTGAGTGGTGAAAAATTCGGGAAACAGAATAAAATCGACTTCAAATTCTTGAGCCGTCTTCACGTAATGAGTAACTTGAGCTGCAAAGTCTTCGAAAGACGCTATCGTTTGAAGGCGATATTGTACCGCCGATACGCGAAATTTCATAACCAATTCAAACCTCCTTGAAGTTCATATACAGACATCATAACAGAATTTATAAACGTTACCAAAAAGCAAAAAAGATGTGGTATATACTGCAAATTTAATTGGAATATACTATAATAATTTTACTTTATTTTACATTAAAATTAGAGGTGATCATGTGGGGTTCATAAAGAATTTCCTGATGAATGCGGGTATGATGGTCACCATTGCATATGTGGCAAATATTATTTATAAATATGCCCTTATACGCTTTTCAGCACGCATTAAGTATATTAGTTCAATCTTTTTATTGATTTTTGCGGGTTGGGCAAGTTGCTTTTTTGGATTTCGGTTAAGTGAAAACGTTATTTTTGATCTGCGATTTTTACCTTTGATCGTAGCAGCGGCTGTTTATTCACGTCCGATTGTCATTATGTTGGTAGGTATTGGGATAGGATTAACTCGATTAACCTTCAGTATTGATACAGCGGCTTTTGTAGGTGTATTGAATTTGACCATTTTGGGAGCAGTCTGTGCTGTTCTTAATATTTGGATGCGTAATAGTGCGGTGAAGTTGTCTATTAAAGGGATTGTCACTGTGCTGGTCGTGAATATGGTTAATGCATTTGATATTGCTGTATTAGGTGTTGTACCGACACGTGTCTATGTATTCGAGATCATGCCGTTTACTTTGCCGATGTCTATTTTAATGAGTGGCGTATTTGTATTGATTTTGCGTGACTTTCATATGGAACAACAACGTATGTTGCAACTTGAACGCGCCAATGAGTTATTGTATCAACAGACCGAAGAACTGCAACAGACTCAATTTGTGTTAGAAGAACGAGCCAAGCAATTGTTATTGGTCTCTCAATACAAATCTGAATTTTTGGCTAATATGTCTCATGAATTGCGCACTCCGCTTAATAGTATTATCAATTTAGCGCAGATGATGGCAGACAAAGAAGATCAACGGACAGCAGAAGAAACGGTTCTTTATAGTGAAATGATCTATCGATCGGGTCTGGATCTTCTCGAATTAATTAATGATGTACTCGATTTGTCCAAAGTAGAAGCGGGCAAACTGGATATTACGTATGAAGAAGTGAATCTACGTGAACTGCTGGAAGGATTACGGATGCATTTTGAGATTATGGCTCGTAAAAAAGGGATTGCTTTCTATACAGAACAAGAAGAGGATATTCCACCGACTATGGCATCAGATGCTCAGCGTATCCAACAGATTTTGCGTAATTTGCTTGCCAATGCTTTTAAATTTACACAAAAAGGTAGCGTCACGTTGCATCTTTATCTGTATCGCTGTGCAGAAGATCATAGCGAATGGATTGTATTTTCAGTACAAGATACAGGTATTGGGATTCCTCCGTCTCAGCATCAATTGATTTTTGAAGCTTTTGAACAAGCAGATAGTTCGATCACTCGTCGTTATGGAGGTACAGGTCTGGGATTATCGATCAGTCGTGATCTAGCGAATATGTTAGGTGGTTATCTGCATATGGATAGTACAGAAAATGAAGGGAGCACGTTTGCCCTCTATCTTCCGTTGTTACATATGGATCGTGATGAGCCTTCATCTCCCACGCTGTAAATCCATCATTTATCATCGGCATAAGCAAATTGAACAAATAAATTCAATTTATTTATCAATTTGTTTGTTGCATGATTGCTGAAATGATAACGGATACATGTCTAAACAAGAGTATAATCAACGTTTGGTTATCTTCAGGAAGGGTAAACAAACCTAACTCTAAAGTTTTCGTAGTCAAGGTTACTTTTGTCATTTACGAAGGAGAGGATACTTATCAAACGAAGACGTGCTCTTGGACTTAACCGTTTGAATGTGCAGAAGCGACGATATTCGATGTATCGTAATCATTTACGAATCGCTACAGCAGAAGGCATTCCAGCCACGATATTTGCAACGTTATTAGGAGGTCCTTTTTTAACAGGTTTTTTACTGTATCTTGGTGCGACAGCAGGAGAGATTGGATTTGTGATTGCATTAACTACACTGGTCAATGTCGGACAGGTGATTGTTGCTTTTCTTATCCAACGATTACATAAGCGGAAATGGGTATTAATTTTATCTGTATTTCTGCACCGCGTACTATGGGGGGCTACAGGGCTTGTACCGTTTATTTTTGCCAAAGAACTCTGGGTTCCTGCTTTTATTATGTTGTATATTTCAGCCTTTGTAGCGAATGCTGTAATCGGTGTCGTATGGGCTTCGTTGATCGGGGATATTGTGCCCGGACGATTACGAGGTAGATATTTTGGGATTCGCAATACAATATTGAATGCGCTCGGTAGTATCACGTTATTTGTCGGAGGATTTCTACTGGATAAGTATCCCGGCGGGCAAGGTTTTCTGATTTTATATATTATTGTCTGGATCTGTGTTGTTATGAATGTGGTGATCTTTTTATTCTATCCAGATGCACCTTTCGAGCGTTCAGCAGAGACCAAGTTCGTACCCATGTTGCGTAAGCCGTTATATGATGGTCTATTTATGAAAGCAACATGGTTTCTAGCGTGCTGGTTATTGTTGCAGACACTGGTCGTTCCGTTATACTCGTATGTGATGTTAGAAGTACTGCATGTGAGTTACTCGATTACATCGACGATGACAGTAGTGCAGACCATATTTATGATGATCAGCTTTTATTTCTGGGGCAATATGAATGCACGCTTTAGCAATAAAACATTGCTGTATTGGACATTGCCATTTATTGCGGCTTCTTGTATCGCTTGGAGTCTAAATGCGATTATTCCGACGGTGCTGGCGTTATTGATTATTCATATGTTGCTAGGCGTAGGAGTGGGTGGATTCAACCAATTATCTTTTAACTTTATTATTGGAGATACGCCGAAAAATGATCGTCCGATGTTTATCGCTGTCTATTCTGCCATTACAGGACTGACTTCTTTTATCGGGCCATTGGTAGGTGGTAAGATTTTTGAATGGATTGAGCCTTTGCCTAGATGGGTGCAGGTATTTGGATTTCAGACAGCGGTAGGTATTTTATTGTTATTACTAGCCCTGACAGTAGGACGTAAAGTATTGAAAAATCCCAATCCTCATTCCTTTTAAATTCGACGAGTGACTCAACATACAGAGGATCATCATGATTGAACAGATAAAAATTGCCAAACTCCAGTGTACACGCTTAAAATGAGTTCAGGCATACTGCAAACTATGAGTATACATTCGATTACACTATTTTGATGAAAAGAGGTTATGATCAATGAGCAAACAACCGATTTCTACCGATCGTGCTCCTGGAGCACTTGGACCTTATTCCCAAGCGATTGATACAGGGCTTTTTATTTTCGCATCCGGTCAATTGGGTCTTGATCCTGTCAGTGGAGAATTAGCAGAAGGTGTACAAGAGCAAGCACGTGTAGCTCTTGAAAATGTCACTGCTGTTCTAGATGCCGCAGGTAGCAGTTTAGATCAAGTGGTCAAAACGACTGTATTTTTGCAAGACATGAATGATTTCGCAGCAATGAATGAGATTTATGGTCAATTTTTCAAAGAACCATATCCGGCACGTAGCGCTGTACAGGTAGCTCGTCTACCGAAAGATGCTTTGGTTGAGATCGAAGTTATCGCTTTGAAAAAATAATTAGATGAACTTAAAAAAGACGTTCTCGTGTATAGAGAACGTCTTTTTTTGATCAAATTAAAGATCATGCAACACAATCGCACTACATATCTATTACATTCTTAATCCCTTGTACGATTACGAACAAAGAAGATAAAGATCGCATAGATAAACAGCACAACTGCTAAAATAATAGCCGTTAACCATGTGGCATGGGAGTCTTGATGTTTGAATGCAATCGCACTATACGCCCATACAAAGACTAGCGGATAAATACTATCACGATAACGATATCCAATCACAAGAGCAATCAATGCACCTACGATTAGTCCAATGACTGACCAGACAGTCGGTGATAGTCCAAAACCAGACCAATCATTTTTGTGTAAGACGATTCCGATATTCAAAATAGTAGCTACGGATACCCAACCCATATAAATACTGAAAGGTAATTTGACGAGAATAATCTGCGCTACAGAAGGACGAACGATTCTTCTTGTGCGTACATACAACACAATGGTGGTTAATAATAATAAAATAATAATCACTGTTGCAATCTCAGTTAATAAAGAGTGCCAGAAGAATAACCAGATGATATTACATAATGAATTGATGACTAACCACATTCCGACTGCTTCGATTCCTTCGTTACTTTCAGAAGAATTGCGGAATTGATAAATTACAAAGCCGACTAATAGCAGATAGATTACAGACCATATGGAAAATGCATAACTAGCAGGTGTTAATAGAATTTCGAACATGTCTGAAATTTCACCTGTACCTCTACCAAATAGCGGTAGTGTCGCTGCTAGATAATTCATAACCAATACCGCCGCAATAGCTACTGCATTAAGCCATTTGTACGTATTGAGTTTGGACAATAGGAGCCCCTCCTTATTTTTTTGAGTTTATATGTAAAGCTAACATTCAATAAACAGAATGCTTTAACTATATACCCATTTGAAGCTGTAATTACACAGAATAAGTTATTTACCACCTATTAGCAGAAGTGATGAAAGTAATCATATGGATATACTCATATATGCATGTATTGGATTCAAAAAAATGAATGCGCTCTCATAATTTGAAATGAATATTCCTAAAACAGTCATCAATTTGACAAACCTTGGGTATATAACAATATGTTGATTGTTTCAGCTGATAAAAGGGACTTGAAGGAGGACATTGAATATGGTCGGTAAAAAAGCGTCACAATGGATTCAACAGATTGTTTTTGTAGGACCTGCAACCTTGTTTTTTGCATTGATTGTGATTATCCCCTTTATTTTGGGACTGTACTACTCATTTACAGATTGGAATGGGATCTCGAAAACAATCAACTGGGTTGGATTTAGCAATTACACACATATCGTTACCAAAGATCCTGATTTTCGAAATGCGTTTTGGTTTACCGTTCGCTTTACAGTAGTTGGCATTATTATTACCAATGTTATAGGCTTTGCTTTAGCGTATATTTTGACCAAGCCTTTATTTACACGTAATCTGATGCGTACGATTTTCTTTATGCCGAATATGATCGGTGGATTGTTACTTGGATTCATCTGGCAGTTTATTTTTATCAAAGGATTTGCTGCTGTCGGTGAAGCTACTGGATTATCGTTATTCAATCTTCCATGGTTAGGTGATCGCGCTACTTCATTCTGGGGAATCGTGATTGTGTTTGTCTGGCAGACCGCAGGTTACTTGATGGTTATTTACATATCGTCGTTAAACAATGTACCCAAAGATGTTTTGGAATCGGCTGAAATTGATGGAGCGACACGCTGGCAAGTAGTGCGTCATATTATTTTCCCATTAATTATGCCTGCGATTACGATCTGCTTGTTCTTAGCGATCTCATGGGCGTTCAAAATGTTCGATCTCAACTTAGCGTTAACCAATGGTGGACCATTCAAAGCGACTGAATCGGTAGCATTGGATATTTATAATGAAGCCTTTACCAATAACCGTCTAGGCTTAGGTACAGCAAAAGCAGTTATTTTCTTCGTGATTGTTGCACTGATTACCAGTGTGCAGGTACGTCTGACGAAAAGCAGGGAGGTTGAACTGTAATGGATATTCAAAAACGATACGGTGTCCGTACACTGATTCTCGAAATTATTGTTGTGATTGTCGGCTTAATCTTCCTGATTCCGTTTTATTTTTTATTGGTCAACTCTGTTAAGTCATTTGCAGACATTTTGTCCAATTCAGCAGGCTTGCCGCAAGCTTATTTATGGAGCAATTATGCCAAAGCATGGACAGCTATTGATTTTCCTACAGCACTTAAAAATTCATTGATCGTTACGATCGTTAGTAATCTATTGCTCGTCTTAATCAGTTCAATGGCGGCTTATCAGATGGTACGTCAGCCTTCTTTGTTTAATCGTATTCTATTTTTCGTATTTGTTGCTGCGATGGTTATTCCTTTTCAATCAATCATGTTGCCACTGATGGAAATGGCAAGTAAATATCGTTTGAATAATAGCATGTACGGGTTGATCGTAAGTTATCTTGGATTTGGGGCACCGTTATCTGTATTTCTTTTCCACGGATTCGTCAAAACGGTTCCTCTTGAAATTGAACAAGCGGCGCGTGTAGATGGTTCTTCACGTTATGGTGTGTTTTTCCGTATTGTGTGTCCATTAATGCAGCCGATGTTTGTAACAGTTATTATTCTGAACACATTATGGATCTGGAACGATTATCTTTTGCCTTCTCTAATCTTATCGAGTCCAGAATTACGCACCATTCCTATCGCGACGTATAGCTTCTTCGGTCAATACACGAAGCAGTGGGATATGGCATTACCTGCGTTGGTACTTGGCATTACTCCTATTATTATTTTCTTCCTGTTTATGCAGCGTTATATTATCGAAGGTATCACTTCAGGATCAGTTAAAGGGTAATAGGAAGATTCTCTGACCTACAATTAATATTCAAAATGAAATAGAGAAAAAATCTAAATCAGCAAAACAGGAGGATCGAAGTATGAAAAAAATACTTTTACTACCACTGACTTTGCTATTCGGATTAGCGACAGTATTATCCGGTTGTGGCAATCAGAATACAGAAGATGCAGGTGGAACCAAAACGATTCATATTTATCAATATAAAGTAGAAATCTCTGATGCACTTGCCAAATTAAAAGTAGAGTATGAAAAAACGCATCCTGGCGTGAAGTTGGATATTCAGTCTGTCGGTGGCGGTAGTGATTATGCGGCTTCGCTTAAAGCCAAATTTGCTTCAGGGGATGAACCTGATATTTTCAGTAACGGTGGATATGAAGAAATGAATCTGTGGTTTGAATACATGGAAGATTTGTCAGATCAGCCGTGGGTGAGCGATCTGGTCGATGGAGCGAAAGAATCTATTAGTCGTGACGGGCATATCTATGGACAACCGATCGGTTTAGAAGGATATGGATTTATTTATAACAAAGATATTTTTGATAAAGTAGGGATTAAAGAATTACCTACCACATTAGAAGAATTACAAGCCGTCTGTGAAAAGCTGAAAGCTGCCGGTTATATTCCATTCTCAAATGCATTCCAAGAATGGTGGGTATTAGGGAATCATAATTCCAATATTCCGTTTGCGCATCAAAGTGATCCTGTACAATTTCTACAACAATTGGATGCAGGTACAGCACAGATTCCAGGAAACGAGAAATTTACAGACTGGTTGAATCTGGTTGATCTGATGGTGAAATACGGAAATAATAATCCGTTAACGACGGATTACAATACACAGGTGACGTTGTTCGCCAATGGTAAAGCCGCAATGATGCAACAAGGGAACTGGACACAGGTACAGATTGACGGGATTAAGCCGAATATGAATATTGGACTTATGCCTATCCCGATTAATAATGATAAGCAAGAAAATGATCGTCTATTTGTCAGCGTGCCTAACAACTGGATTGTGAACAAAAATTCACCGGTTAAAGCAGAAGCAAAAGAATTTTTAAATTGGTTAGTGACTTCAGATACAGGAAAACACTATATCACTGACGAATTTAAATTTATACCTGCTTTCAAAAGTATTCCTACCACCGATAAACAGCTAGGTCCTATCGGTTCAGATATTGTAAAATACAATGAAGCAGGCAAAACGCTCCAATGGGTATTCCCACGATTTGCAACAGGATTAACCAAAGATTACGGCAGTACGATTCAAGCATACATCGCTGGCGAGTTGACTAGAGATGAGATGCTGGAACAAATGCAAGCAGAATGGGTTAATTTGCAATTAAGATAGTTTGACATGAATAGATCTTGTCGTAGATCAGGCTAAGCGAGTAGCAGGTGTAAGCCTGATCTATGATCAAGGTATATCATGTCCCACCAAAAGCTAAAGTGGAGGGGAAAAGTAGAATGGAAGATACAAGCGAAGCGATACACCCGGACAAAGCAGGCTTACCTGTCGTGCAAGAAACATGGAACTCATTTGGGCATATGATTCGCTGGCAAGAACATAATGGAGCTTACCTTTGTTACGGAGAACGCAGTCATGCCGCCCTTATTTTTTTATCAGATGGCGAATTTCGCTTCAAAGTATTTCAAGGAGAATATCCTGATCTATCGACAACGATAGCCATATTACCTCGCACAGAAACATCCCAACCAGAAGTTGAAGAAAACGAAGAAAACCTTGTTTTTACAACATCGGTTATTCAAGTTTTGCTCAATAGGCAAACGTTTGCACTAACGGTGTTAGACAAGAATGGTCAAGAGATTGCCCGTCAAGAAACAGTCAGTTGGAGTCCGCGTGGAGCAACAAATGGATTGTTCAATATGCAAGAAGGCTCGCACTTTTATGGCTTAGGGGAAAAGTCTAGCTTTCTTGATAAACGTGGAGAACGGTATACGATGTGGAATACGGATGTGTATGCTCCACATATGCCAGAGATCGAAGCGTTGTATGAATCGATTCCATTATTGCTGCATATGCAAGGCGAGACCACATATGGCATTTTTCTAGATAATCCGGGGCGTTCAGACTTTGATATGCGTTCACATGGTGTAGCCTATACGATTGGATGTTCTACAGGTGAATACGATATTTACTTTATCTATGGACCGGAATTGAAAGATGTAATTCGTCGGTATACCGCTATGACCGGACGTATTTCTTTACCACCCAAATGGGCGCTTGGTTATCATCAATCCCGTTATAGTTATATGAACCAGAGTGAAGTGATGCAGTTAGCACGTGATTTCCGTGAGAAAGATATTCCGTGTGATGTGATCTATCTGGATATTCATTATATGGAAGGCTATCGTGTATTTACGTTTGATAAAATTCGCTTTCCTGATCCGAAAGGTATGATCGCCGAACTGAAGGAAATGGGGATTCGTATCGTACCAATCGTCGATCCCGGCGTGAAAAAAGATCCTAAATATCCCGTATATCGTGAAGGGGTGCAAGAAGATCATTTCTGCCGTTACTTAGAAGGAGATATCTATTTCGGAGATGTATGGCCGGGTACCAGTGCTTTTCCTGATTTCACAGATAATCGAACAGCGGAGTGGTGGGGTCAATTGCATGAATATTATACCTCACTCGGAATAGAAGGCATCTGGAATGATATGAATGAACCGGCTGTTTTTAATACATTGAAAACGATGGACTTGGATGTGATTCACAAAAATAATGGCAAGCCAATGACACATGAAGAATTGCATAATTTGTACGGATTATTAATGTCCAAAGCGACGTATGAAGGTATGAAAGATCATATGAATGGTCGTCGTCCATTTATTTTGACCCGTGCAGGTTATTCAGGTATTCAGCGGTATGCGGCTATCTGGACAGGGGATAATCGTAGCTTCTGGGAGCATATGGCGATGGCGATTCCCATGGTACTTAATATGGGTCTATCCGGATTACCTTTTGCAGGGCCTGATATTGGCGGATTCGCACATCATACGTCTGCACAGTTATTGGTAAGATGGACGCAGATGGGAGCCTTTTTCCCGTATTGTCGGAATCACTCTTCTCTGGGCACAACACGTCAGGAACCATGGTCGTTTGGTGAGCAGATTGAAGGTGTTTTGCGTGAATATATCGGGCTACGTTATCGCTGGTTACCACATCTGTACAATCTATTTCATGAAGCGTCCCAGACAGGAATGCCGATTATTCGTCCACTGATTCTAGAATATCCACGTGATCCACAAGTGACGAATCTATGTGATCAATTTCTTGTAGGCGCCGATTTATTAATTGCACCGATCTACCGACCGGATACGTACTGTCGTGCAGTGTATTTACCAGAAGGCATATGGCATGATTACTGGACAGGTGAACGTCATCAAGGAGGCACGCATATATTAGTTGATGCTCCGCTGGATGTATTACCGATGTTTATCCGTGCAAGTTCGATTGTAGTTGAAGGATCTTTACGTCAATATACCGGTGATCAAGCTGACGATTCGATTACATTCCATATTTATGGTGCGATTGCAGATGATTCATTTACTGCGGCATACAGTCTATATGAAGATGATGGAGAAACATTTGCTTATGAAAATGGCAAGCACTCAAAGCTGGATATTCGTGTACAAGGGGAGACCGATGGATTACGGTTGTCGATGCGCTATGCTCATAGAGAATATGTAGCTGTACGTGATCAATTGCGCTTTACATTACGTCAACCTGAATTCACGCCATCCGAAATTGTAGGGCTAGAGTCAATCACATTGGATGATCTGGCTGAAGGGAAAACAGGCTGGAGTATGGATGAACAAAGTGGCGATATTTTAATTCAAGTATTGGATACCGAACAAAATGAATGGATTCTAAAAGTCTAAAAAAAAGGTCATTTCTTTCACAGAGATTGGTGAAGGAGATGACCTTTTACCATGTTATGATATAAGTAGATATCTTCATTTTTACTTATGATTTTAAATAAAAAGACGATAATGATGATAACTACCCCAATGAGCTTTTAGACTAGATTGATAAATTATAAAATAGATGTGAACTGTCTTAGATGATTATATTACATAGAAATCTACTTATATTGGAGATGAATACATGCAATCATGCTGGATCGGAATAGATATAGGAGGCACTGGCATTAAAGGGGCTTTGGTAAATGAGCAGGGACAGATGATTGAACGTATGGAGTTGCCTACCCAAGCAGAACAAGGTGCTGAATTTATATTAGGACGAGTCTTATATATCGCCAATGAACTCAAAAGTATTGTCTATGATAGTGTGAAACAACGCTTTATCTCCGTTCATGGTATCGGTATCGGTTCCGCAGGTCGAATCGATCGTGAAAGTGGGATCGTAATTGATGCGACTGATAATTTGCCGGGATGGAAAGGAATGCGACTGGCTGAATTGGTTACTGCTTCAACAGGACTACCATCATGGATTGTCAATGATGCTCATGCTGCTGCCGCAGGAGAAGATTGGATTGGTGCATCTTCTCAGGTGCAATCTTCTATCATGCTAACGATCGGAACAGGAGTAGGTGGTGCGCTTGTTCACTATGGTGAAGTCATCTCCGGTCAATACGGAGGAGCTGGTGAATTAGGGCATATGATTCTACACCCTGGAGGCTTACCTTGTAATTGTGGTAAAAAAGGATGTGTTGAACAGTATATCTCAGGCACAGCACTACATCGTCGTGCAGATGAGTATGTACCCGGTTGGAATGCATATACTTTGATGAGAGAAGCCAAGCAAGGCACAGCAGAAGCATTATTTATATTAGACGGATGGATCAATGATCTGGCAAATACGATTATTAATATGGATCAAATCTTCGATCCACAGGCGATTGTGATCGGTGGTGGTGTAATTGTTACACGTGGAACGTGGTGGGAATTGCTTCTTCAACGTATTCAAGAATTGGGCGGTAGACCGGTATTATTAATGCCTGCACAATTAGGGAATCATGCAGGCATGGTAGGAGCGGCTCGAATTGCTATGTTAAATACTCAATTGTAAAATACGCTGTGCTTCGGCGATTCGAGTAGGATCAAGAGCAAGCTGAATATCGCTATTGATACGCATAGCGCTACCCAAATGAACTTCTTGAATACATGTCTCTTTGATAAAGGTAGCCAGATTCTGCAAAGTTAATCCTGCTCCAGCAATCAATTGAATATGAGATTGTTTGGTTAAGCGATCCAGAGTAATCATTGGCTCGGTAGCTTGTATCACTGAAGGTTGCCCCCCTGAAGTTAAAATATGCGTAATCTGAGGATAGCGTGATAATATCTCCAGCCCTCGCTCTAGATCATCCAATTCGTCAAAAGCACGATGGAACGTAAAAGGCTTGCCATCTGCCGCATCCAGTAGTCGCTCTAATGCAATAATGTCAATCTCCCTATCCGCAGTTAGTACACCAGTGACTATCGCTGCTACATCCGTATGAGAGATATGACGGATATCCTGTACCATCTGCGTTAGATCAGCATCATCATATACAAAATGATGACTATGTGGACGCACCATTATATTGATAGGAATAGAGACCGATTCGGTCATTTGTTCGATAACGTCTAGGCTGGGTGTAAGCCCTCCTTCTTGTTGAGTCGCTATCCATTCGATTCGATCTGCACCTGCTTGATCTGCAATGATAGCATCTGCTGGCGTTGTTGCAATCACTTCCAGTATTTTTCGCATAACAACCTCTCTTTCTGTACTCCTATTTATAGACAGCTTACCATGTTCGTGATTGCCATTTTAAGATTTTTAAAATGAATCTCAGTCTTTTTAGTAGGAAATCTGGAATTTTTGGGCATCCACCCTTATAATAGATAAGATACCTACTCTGACAAAGATTATTGTTGTTTGTCAGAATTTTGGTGATAAAATCATTTTCTCATTTGACTTAGTCGTGCTGGTATAGATAAGCACTTATTATGAAAACGTAACTGAGATGGACGGGAGACAAAGATGGATCAACCGTTATATGGAATATGGATCGGAGACGTATTTTTTTGTTTTTCCGGTGAAATGTCTGAACCTAAGGTCGATGCTTGGATGAAAGTCATGCGTCGTCTAGAGATGCCAATCGGTCGTAAGCCGTTTGCACAATCTGGATTGCGTCTAGCTGAATTGAAGTTCGGTCCTTCAGGTGGAAGTGCCAAAGAAGTACCTACACGTCGCGCAGGAAGAAGCAAACGCCTGCCAGGTAGAATGGTGGAAGGACTCGCTTTATCCCCTGAGCAAGCTTATGATTTGCTACTAAATTGGGATGAAGCACTGTTAGCACGTCAAGGAATTACACCGGGTGGAGAGATGCGCTACTGGCATAGAGCTGTTCAATTTGCACAAAAGCTATTGCGAGAAGGTAAGATTTTGCCGGATAGCACAGTGATTGCAGGAACAGGTCGCCGCAGTGCACAAGCCACATTACATGGAACATGGAAACCTCTTTTACAAGGGGAAGACCGTGAGATGTTTGGCAAATTAGCAGATGCTATTCCGATGATCGGATTATCAGCGCTATCGCTTTTCCCTGCTTCAGAACCGGATCGTCCGGCACAAGCACGTGCAGATGTACTGCATTCGTTCTTGGTCGCTGTGATGGATGCCGAGATTCGGCGTATGTTCCGTGATGCGGGTTATGGCAAGTTTAGAGCTTATATGGCAGCCTACCGCCGCGGAACTTCACCACAAGCTCATTTGTGGTGGAACTCGATGTTTGATGCGACAGGTGATCTAGCAGTACAAGGAACAGCCGATGATATGGCTGAACTGGCGGCACAGATTCGTGAACATAATGGAGCCGCTGTACCTGTGCCTGAAATGGACAGTGTTGAAGAACGCAAGGGGGAATTACGCCTTGTGGTGCGATTGGAACCACCAGTTTCAGCAGATGCTACCCCTGCGGAACAAGCGATGTACTCGAACACTCAAGAATGGCGAATGTCTTTCTGGGCAGATGATGAATCCGATGCAGCTATATTGATACCTGTAGGTGTGTTATGGAAGCATGATGATACAGAGTTAGTCGTACGTGGTCGTACGTATGAAAATGTACAACAGCATATTTTAATTCAACTCGGACAAGCGGCAGAACGTTCACCGATTGTAGCTTCTTTTCTAGAAGTAGCAAGCCCTGAAGGTGGATATATGGAAGCTGCGGATGTCTATACTTTTCTCAAAGAAGATGTGCCTAGATTGCGCAAATCTGGCGTGGCTGTGCAGATTCCTTCACGCTGGACAAGAGAAGGTAAGCGCCGTAGCGGAGTCAAATTAAAACTTAAAACTCCACAAGACAGCAGTCGTGGACCTGAAGAAACATCCCGTCTGGGTATGAATCAGATGGTTGCCTTTGAACCGGAAGCTGTTCTAGATGGCAAAACATTAACTGTGGCTGAATTAGCGGAAATCGCTAAAAACGGCGTGCCTTTGATTCCTTTTGATGGTGGCTGGATCGAAGTCGATCTGACCGAAATTCGTCAGGTATTGCGCTTTATTCGCCGTCATGAAGAAGGCGAAATTTCGTTCAATGAATTGATGCATATCTATGCGGATGAAGACGAAAATTCATGGAATGGTCTGCATATTTTTGAAATTGAGACTGGATCGTTGTTGAATGGTCTGATGGAAGGCAATGCTTGGCGGGATATTCCTGTGCGTCAAGTACCTGAAGGTCTTCATGGAACACTACGTCCTTATCAAGAGCGAGGATTCCAATGGCTTGCGGCTATGCGTGATCTAGGATTCGGTGCTTGTCTTGCTGATGATATGGGACTCGGTAAAACAATACAGGTAATCACTTGTATGTTAGACCAACCTTCCGCAGGCCCACGTCTTATCGTCTGCCCGACCTCTTTACTCGGGAACTGGCAACGTGAATTGGAACGTTTTGCACCTGAAATGAATCTCTATATTCATCACGGCAGTCGTCGTCCACGTGGCGAAGAATTTCTACAAGAAGCTCGCTCTCATGATATTGTGCTCACCACGTATCATTTAGCTGGACGAGATGGAGAAGATTTACGTGAAGTGCACTGGGCTTCGATTGTCTTGGATGAAGCTCAATATATTAAAAATTACCGTACCAAACAAGCGCAAAGTGTAATGAAACTCAACGCGCCTCACCGAATTGCAATGACAGGGACACCTGTAGAAAATCGCTTGAGTGAGTTATGGTCTATTTTCCAATTCTTGAATCCAGGATATCTGGGCACTTCTTCATCGTTCCGTCAGATGTATAATGCGTCTGGTGTTGAGATGGAAAGTCGCTTACAGACGTTACGCAAATTAGTAGCTCCATTTATGTTGCGTCGTCTGAAAAGTGATCCTGATATTCGCCGTGATCTACCGGATAAGATCGAACTCAAATCGTATTGTTATATGACGGTCGAACAAGCTGGTCTATATCAAAGTGTAGTGTCTGAAATGTTAGGACGGATGGGCAGTAGTGGAGGCATTACACGTAAAGGGATTGTGCTCTCTTCATTGACCAAATTGAAGCAGATTTGTGATCATCCTCATCTGGTAGCCAGTAACGGTAAGCCAGATACGTCCAAACAAGAACGTTCTGGTAAAATGGCGCGCTTGATTGAACTGCTGGATATGATTCGTGATAGCGGGGAATCTGCGTTAGTCTTTACCCAGTATGTCGAAATGGGTGAACTGCTTACTGCTCGTCTGAGTAAGCATTATGGACAAGAACCGTTCTTTTTACATGGTGGAGTCAGCAAAGTATTGCGTGACGAAATGATCGATGCTTTTCAAAATGATCAAGGACCTCCATTATTCGTACTTTCTCTCAAAGCAGGTGGCGTAGGGCTGAATCTAACCCGAGCTAATCATGTGATTCACTATGATCGTTGGTGGAATCCTGCGGTAGAGAACCAGGCGACAGACCGTGTATTCCGGATCGGACAGCGCCGTAATGTACAGGTGCATAAGTTAATCTGTCAGGGTACACTAGAAGAGCGTATTGATGAATTGATTGAAAGTAAAAAAACACTGGCAGAGCAAGTAATCGGTACAGGCGAGCAATGGCTAACTGAAATGTCAGATGAAGAATTGAAGCAATTGGTATCTCTTCAATCTGCGGAATGGGGAGCTGACGAATGAGTGATATAGAATGGACAGTAAGCAACTGGCAAGTCCATACAGGGCAGATTCAGGCTCAGGTCTATCCTTCTACAGCCAAAGCCACTGAAGATTCAAATGTAACTTTGCATATTGCACTTCCATCGGAAGACGAAAAGCAAAAAATGTTGGAATCACTCAGTGCTTCGGCATGGAGTATGTATCTATTGTTAAATATGGAATCTCCTTCAGCGACAACCAAAGACGTCGACCTGATGCCCAAACATGTGCTTCAAGATGTACATGAATGGTCTTCGACTGGAGAAGATTTACTACTTTATACACCTTATCTCAAAGAACAATCCACCTCTGCCCATCTACCTGTGCAACAAGTGGAAAGTCAGTGGGAATTGCAAAGTCCGCAAGTGCAAGCTGTGATCCAAAAGTCGATCGAACGTCTGTCAGCGAATCCTTTGCTGGCATGGCAATTAGCAGGCTGGAGTCCACAGACGTTATCCAAAGATATTTTCCATATCTGGGGCAAACATGTCTCCGAACAAGCTCAAAGTGAATTCGCTCTAGAAGATGGTACGATGGCTGGACAGCCTTTTTCAGATGAACCGAATCTAGGCAGTTTACTTGCTGAAGCGGCAACAGCCGGAACACTGCATCAACCCGGAGAAGGACTAGCAGAGATTGAAGCGTATTTGAATCAATCGAGTAAAAAGTGGAATAAGCAATTAGAAGGCGCAACCGCCAAAAAGATAATTCCATTTGTCGAAAATAAAGAATTACAAATACCTGATATTCAAGCATTATTACCAGGGGTACAAGGCGCCGGAATAGGTTATCAAGAAGTACGCAAACAGGTGGCAGAACGTATGATGCGGAGTCATTTTGCAAAATAAAGGAGATTTATAATGAATACCAAAAAGCCATTACGTGTGCAATGGAACATGATTATTCCAGCAAGTGTATTGTTATCAGGAGTCTTATTAGCAGGTTGTGGAGCAAGTGCAGAACAGGCAACGACAGCTCCGACCAACAATACAGCTGCTACAACAGCAGGTAACGATTCGTCGACTGCGCAGACAACAGGTTCGACCAGTGGCACTGCTTCTACGGCGAGCAATACAGCCAGCACTGTAGATCCATTGATTCAACAGCGTGAAGATAGTTCTCTTCAATCGACGATCAAAAAGATGAATGGCAAAATGGTAATCACTAATCCTGAATCAATGACAGTCATCGTTAACAAAAAACGTTCGCTGCCTGACGGATATATTCCGCCTGATTTGGTTGTACCGAAAGTCGCTTTTTCATATGACGGCGTATTAGAAAAAAGCCATATGCGTAAAGAAGCCGCAGGAGCATTAGAAAAACTATTTGCAGCTTCCAAAAAAGCAGGTCTGGATCTACGAGCGGTATCTGGGTACCGTTCATACAAACGTCAGGTTACGATTTACAATAATAATGTAGCGACCAAAGGACAAGCATACACTGACCGTGTGAGTGCTAAGCCGGGAACCAGTGAGCATCAGACAGGACTAGCCATAGATGTATCGGGTCCGGGTATCGGGTATGGCTTGGAGCAGTCTTTCGGAGGAACAGCAGAAGGCAAATGGTTAGCCAAACATGCGGCTGAGTACGGATTCGTGATTCGTTACAAAAAAGGTGCAGATGCCCTAACAGGGTATACATGGGAACCGTGGCATATTCGTTATATCGGCAAAGATTTAGCACAAGATGTTACCGCTAAAAATCTTACGCTTGAAGAATATTTTGATGAAGATCAGATTCAAAAATAAAGGAGGGAAGCTATGAACCATCGGCGGAAAATGACGGTATTTGCTACTATTTTACTGTTGGAAGCGACCGGATGTGCGTTTAACCCAAGCGCATCGATTCAGAAGTCGACTCCATCTGTTGAAGCGTCAGTTGCGCCATTGGTTCAAGAAGGCAAGATCAGTCTGTATGCGAGTGAAGAGAAGAACGGTGTCTATCACAACATAGCGATTGATGAAGGTCAGGGCGAGCAAGCGCAACAGTATGACTGGGAGACAGTAAGCAACCCGGGTTATGAACCGATGATTCATGAACAAGATTTGAATGGGGACGGGCAAGCGGAGATGATTGTGATCACGACTAAAGGCTATGGAACAGGTGTATACATATCCGAAGCCCATGTGATTGAGACCAAAGAGCAGACTGAAATCACTGTTGAGGATGCACTAGCGTATACCAAAGCGCATGTTTCCTTTTCATTGGTACATCAATCAGGAACATCTTCGGTCAAAGCTACTGTCACCGATCAGCCTGCGGTCGAGTTGTCTTTGAAAGCTACCGATAAAAATGAATTGCCTCAGTTCGGCAATATTATTGATTATCGTCTGGATGAAGATCATACATTAACCGCAGAAGTGGCGGCTCAATTAGCAGATGGTGAAGCGGTCGGAACAGCCATTTTGCATTATCAGTGGGATGCCGGAGCAATGAAAGTCAGTCGAATTACATTCGAAGCTGTCGCCTCATAAACGAACTAAAAAGCATGCGATTCTCATCCTATGATGGAGATCGCATGCTTTTTGGTGTGTATTTATAGCTTAATTTGATGATTCTTTGCGTACATATGGAGGTGGAGGAGTGACAGAATCATCTAGCGAAAGGACTTCTTTACGCAGATTCAGCATTTTAAGATCCAATTCATCTGCGGCTTTGGCAGCTTCTGTCAGTTCATTTACAATATGTGCAGGGACTTGTTTGTCGTATTTATAGAAAATAATATGTTCAAGACTTGCCCAGAAGTCCATTGCCAGTGTACGTAACTGAATCTCGACTTTGATCCAGCGTTTGCCTTCCATTAAGACCAGTGGAACAGCTACAATGACATGCAGACTTTGATATCCATTGGATTTGGGATTAGCAATATAATCTTTAATTTCGATAATCTTGATATCTTCACGTTGTTGAAGATGGTTGAACATGCGATAAATATCTTGCACAAAAGCACACACGATACGCATACCTGCAATATCATGAATATGTTCAAAAATATTTTCGACCGTTGTATCCAGTCCTTTACGAACAAGCTTTTCGATCATACTTTTGGGATCTTTAAGACGAGTCTTAATATGTTCGATCGGGCTAAAGCCATCGGTTAATTCCCATTCGGCTTGAATTAATTTGATTTTATTTTGCAATTCTTCTAATGCTAGCTCATACAAAATCGGTAGCTTTTTCCACTCTTCAAATTGTTTAAGTGTATCGGCATGTTCACTGATTTCTTTAAGCTTAGCTAAATCTAGATTGTTTAGATCTAGCGAAATAATCTTGTCTAATTCACTCATACGATTCACCTCTATTTCTATTGTACATGGGTTGAAAAGGGAAACAAAATATAAGGCTATAGAGCTAGCATTACATTTGCATAAAGACTACAAATAGTTAGGATTTAAACGCTTCGATCAAAAAGCGTGACGGCGCAACTGTTTTACCATGATGCATTGCAGGCGAAGACACATACAGCTCTTGTTTGGCACGTGTAACAGCAACATAAGCAATGCGGCGTTCTTCTTCTAGTGCGGCTTTCATCAGTATCCCTTCTTTATCAGGACCTTTCATGTTTTGCGCAGCCCGTACATCTTCAGGTGCAAAATCTTGCAAAGCCGCTTCATGCGGTAAAATACCTTCCGAAGCACCCAGCAGATACACACAAGGGAACTCTAATCCTTTGGCACGATGAATCGTCATCAGATGAACACCTTGCGGTGATTCTTGCTTGAGTAGTTCAGTCATTTTTTCACGTTTCATAGATAATTCATCGGCGAATTTAACCATTTCTTCTACTGTAGCAAATTTGCCAGCAGCACTTTCAAGTTCATCCAGTGTCTCACGAATTGTATCTTTGTGTCGGGTCGCTGGTCCACTAAAGTCTGCACTGGCGAATTTATCATAAAATACACGCCGAATTTCTTGAATCGCATACAGTGGCTTCATTTCTTTGATTTTTTTGAGAAACACAATCCGATCTTTCACTTGTTGACGCTGAAAAGATTTGAGTCGATCCCAATGATACAGATGAATCAAAGGATACTTTTTGGATTGCTGCTGTTCTTTCATCATAATGTGATCCATCCCTGCATCTCTAGAGATATAGAGTGGGCCAATCACGCCGGGAAGAGCATCCATCCGTCTAGGCTTAACGGCTAAGCGTAAATGATCCATAATCGGACGAATCAGTGCATGATCATAGAAAACAGGAGCTTCACCGTATTGAATAAATGGAATATCTTCCATCAATAATCGTTCTGCAATCGCTCGTGTACCGCTTATCGTGCGATGAAGTAAAGCGATATCACCTAGCGGAATCCCTTGCTTTTGTTGTTCTAACAATCGTTGAACCACTTGATCGGCTTCAGCATCGGCATGTGCAGGACGCAGATAACGTGGAGCTTGTCCTGCGGCTACGCCAGCTTTCAATACTTTGTGATGCCGAGCTGTATTATGAGTCACAATATGTGTACCCAGACCTAGAATCTGCGGATGACTCCGATAATTAATATCAAGTGCAATAATTTTGGTTCCCGGATATTCTTGCGGAAAATTCAAAATGTATTCTTGCTTCGCTCCATTAAATGAATAGATCGTCTGATCATCATCACCAACCACCATAAGATTGCGATGAGCATCTGCAATTTTACGAACCATTCCGTATTGCAGTCGGTTACTATCTTGAAATTCATCGACCATCACATATTGAAAACGTTCCTGTAATATTGCTAACGTATGTGGATCGTTTAACAATATATCGGTACGTAACAAGATATCATCAAAGTCGATCCGGCGATATTCTTGCTTCCATTCTTCATAACGACAAAGTAAAGCGCAACGATCTCGCTCTTCAGGCGTATCTTTAGGTAGATCCTCTGCGGATCCGCCATCTAGCTTCATCGCCGATAAGGTAGCTAGTAACGTCTCGGGTGGAGTGGTGCTTGTCGAACCAATTTCTCGTCGTAAACGTTGCAATACCGCATGTTGGGCACGTGCATCACCGAAGATTTCTTCTTTCAGATTGCCATATCGTCTAAGCATCAATAGCCCAAATGAATGAAACGTACGTGCTTCAACAGCACGTGCTTTGGCGGCGGAGATGCCGGGCAAAGCGGCAATTCTGGATTTCATTTCAGCAGCGGCTTTGGTGGTAAATGTCACTAATAAAATCTGACGCGGATCTATGTTACGTACAGAGAGTAAATATCCTGCACGTGCAGTCAATACAGTCGTCTTGCCACAACCTGCTCCAGCCAATGCCAAAAGTGGACCTGTGCCATGACGAACAGCTTCAATTTGCGGTGCGTTCAGTAAAATACCCTGACTTTCCAGAGCACGGAAAAACGAAGCATCGTCCTCTTCATCCGAAATAAGGGTTATACTGGTATCACGAGGTGCGCTTTCGGCAGCCGGAACAGTTGTATGCGGTTGAATACCTTGAGGTCTCGGGTAATCTTGCCATAGGGTGTCTTTCAACAGATAAATCTTCCTTTCCGGCTTATCTTTTTCAAGTACAGCAGAAATTTGGTATGATAGAAGCAACCCGTATCCGGGTACTGCTATACATATCCTTCTATTATAATGGATAGATAGCAGTTGAAGTAGTACCCCGAGTATATTCATATGAAAAATTCAATGAAAACGGTAACGATCATTCATCCATGAGAACATGATGAAATGATGTGAATTAGAGGAGGAGAACAGTCATGAATTTGTTGCAACGGCTCAAAAGCGGCGCAGGTAAAGCGACCGAGCGTGCACAGAATGCAGTAGAGATTAACCGCTTAAACGGTCATGTGACAGATATTGAACGCGAGATTGAGGTTCATTATTTGCGGATGGGACAAGTATTTTACGAAGGGTACCGTGCCGGAGATATGTCTCTTGCTGAAGAAGAGATGACTGATTTGTGCAAAGCATGTGATCTTCTTATGGAAGAAATCGATGAAGTGCATACGAAGATTGCTGTTTTGAAAAACGAACGGGTATGCGAATGCGGAACCGTTGTATCGTTAGAAGCTAATTTCTGTCCAAATTGTGGACGCAAAATGGAAAAGTTACCTGTTGCGTCTAAACGTGAGCAAGGATTTGGCGATGATCCAGATGATGAACGTAATTCACCTATCGTCTATCCTACTCAGTATGAACAAGAATTGGACGAAGAAGATGAAGAGTTACAAGATATGACTGTGGACGAAGAAGAATCACGTCGTGCCGATCGTCTACGTGAAGAACATGAACGTCAAGAAGAATTGGATCGTCTGGTTCGTTCATGGAAAGAAAATCTAGGTGTCGATGAGAACCCGGATGAAGAAGATTACCCTGCTCAACCTGAACCGAAAGTGAAACTGGAAAAAGAAGAGTTGCAACAAGAGCCTGTGCAGAAGCCTATTATTCCTGCGGCGGCAACAGCTACATCTACGCCAGTGATCGAAGAAGAGATGGAACCTGAACTAGGAACAGATATGTTCAGTTGTCAGGTATGCGGAAGTTCTTTGCAAAAAGGTTCCAAATGGTGCCCGAACTGCGGCGCAGAACAGCTATAATTTCAATATTATACTGTTCGGTAAGCATAATGATCGTATCTGCAATACATCAATAGACATCTTCTGAACACCAATCGGGAAGGATGAAGCACCTGATGGAACAATTGCTTAACCATTTACGCCATCTAGGGTTTACTGAACTGGAAGCCAAAGTGATGGTAAGTCTGACTCAGCAAGGGACACAATCCGGTTATGAAGTGGCTAAGCGACTGGGTGTATCAAGATCGAATGTATATGCTACACTGCAACGTCTGGTATCAAGAGGAGTGATCCAACTGACACCAGGCGAACCTGCTCGTTATACGATGATGCCGATCAAAGAATTTACTCAGATGATCTCAGGTCAGATGGGCGAATCATTAACTTATTTAGAACAACATATGCCTAGTGAAACTCATGAACAACCTTCTTTCTTTATTGTAGAAGGAGAACGTAAAGTGATTGAGACATTGAATCGTGAACTGGATAAAGCGAGCGAAGAGATTGTAGCAGGAATATGGCGGGAAGAAGCCAAATGGTCAAGGCAAGGATTAGAGCGAGCAGAACAACGGGGTGTACGAGTACTTTGGTCTTTTGAAGGTGACGAAGATGGGAAATTCTCAGGCATGTTGCCTTTAACTGCGAGTCAACAAGGGGGACGCAAGTTCTGGCTGGTGGTCGATCGGCGTTGGTGTATTGTAGGTATGAGAGGCGATGAATTGCCTGCTCAAGCGATCGTTACAGAACATCCATTGATGGTAGAATTGTTACTTCAGCATTTTGCCCAGGAAATTATTCTGTTTGAACTTGAAAATGACCTGGGTGCTGAGCTGATTGAGCGTTATGGAGAAGGATATGAACACATTTTAAATAAATATATGCCTAGCTTTGTACACAAAGATATCGATTAAAGAGTGAGCAGCTTCTGGAAAACATCGATATAATAATGCCCTTCATGAGGAACAAATTGTTCACGATGTACAGTGAGCTTGTGAATCGTTGCTGTGGTATCTGTCGTATAGACCCCAGAAGCCATCACTTCATTGCATTTTCCTTGATAAAGTTCGATCATGGCTTGTAAAGGCGCTTCAAAAATACCGGAGACTTCATCTTGTTGCAATTGATACTTAGGAAGTTCATACGGACTGAATGCACCGAATACACTGCTGACTTCACGATCTATAAATGCTCCATGACGAGTACTTCCAAATGTCTCATCACGAATATCCAATACATGAGTTAATTGCTCATAACGAAGTGGAAGTCCTAATTCTTCTTGAATTTCGCGTGCAGCATCTATAAACGTCTCACCCGCAGATAAATGACCAGCAGCCGTAATATCATACATATCAGGAAAAGTATCTTTATCAGGATGACGCTTTTGAAAAACCAATAGTCTTCCTTCAACAGTATCCCGGATTAACCAGCAATGAAAAGTATGATGCCAGTGTCCTAGTCGATGAACCTCAGAGCGTTCACATGTACCTAAATGTTGATCTTGTTCATCATAGATATCGAGCATTTCAGTTGTTACCATTTGGTGACACTTCCCTTCAAAGTTAAATAGTTCATATTCAAACAGCACATATTTGTTCTATTATTGAATTATAAGTTGTTTTGGCTACGTAAAAAAAACGACTTTCTACTATTATAATAGTAGAGTTCTTACAGAGAAGAAATACTAATATACGGAGAGGATGAGAAACAATGGAATGTATTGTAAAATTTGATGTTATTCATGACCATGAAGTGAAGGCGTTAAGAGGTCTTGTTTTTGTCGAAGATGGCAAAGCACCTACAACAGAACAGTTGGAAGAAATGTTCAAAGATATGAAATATGAAGTGACCGCAGACAGAGGAGATTCTTTACGCTTTATGCCTACACAGTCGCCTGCTCCTTTTCAGCATATTCGTATAAAAGAACTGGATACCGGTGATAAAAAGTTTACAGAAGATCGGGATTTAAAAGGAATACTGTCCAACTTGTTGCCTACCTCTAATCGCCCTATCTAATATGTATAATGATACAGAGGGAGCAGAAAAATGATTACAAGGTTGCAATCTATTCTGATTATATAAAAAAACCTCTTTCCGTATTGATGGAAAGAGGTTTTTTGTGCATATTTACGCATGTGCCTTATGTAGCTCGGATGTACACTGCGGGCAACGACTGGCTTTGATTGAAATTTCAGTCATACAGTATGGACATTCGCGTGTAGTTTTCTCAGGTGCAGGCTTTTCGTGTTCTTTACGTTTCATCATATTGATTCCTTTGATTAATAGGAACACACATAGAGCAACGATCAGAAAGTCGATAACCGTATTAATGAATTGTCCGTATGCGATAACAGCCGCTCCTGCTTGCTGAGCCTCTGCAAGAGAAGCATATGTTGCTGTAGAACCACTGAACGTTTTGTCTAAGTCCCAGAATAAATCTGAAAAGTTAGTTCCTCCGAGCAATTTCCCAACAGGAGGCATGATGATATCATTAACGACAGAAGTGACAATCTTACCAAAAGCCGCTCCGATAATAACCCCAACTGCAAGATCGATCACGTTACCGCGTACCGCAAACTCTTTAAATTCTTTTAACAATCCCATAGTTCTTTATTCCTCTCTTTTAGCATTTATGAATAATTCACGTTACTTTGGGGTAATGCTCCATTATGCCTTTTGAACAATTCAATCGTAACATAAGTAATACAGTGGAAGAAATGGAATAATGACAACTATTTAGACTTTATACTCCTAATTATAATCATGTAAAGAAGATAATAGGCTATAAACCTAAAATTTGAATTGTTTAATTAGTTACCTGTTATTCGATTGGGAACTAGATAATAAGACTCAATTTAGATACTTTGCTCAAATAAAGTGAGTCTTAGGTATAGTCATCCGACATTTAGTGTTGCTTTCTGCTCAGTTCAAAAGGGATAGAAAGTCGAAATTTAAATAAATAAAGTTTTATTTTTATACTAGATTTCGACATGATTTTCAGATAACCTATTTTATAATTATGCGAAACGAATAAAAAGAGACAGGATTAACAGGAGGGAAATAACTGTGAGAAACCAGAACGTCCTTAATGATCAGTGGATTCAAAAGCGGAATGGTGTTAAAGCTTTCTTTCATAAACTTTCCGTAGATCCATCGCTCAAACAGGAAAAAGAAAGCAATAAAGATTTTGATGTCAATGAATGGCTTACGAAAGCAACTTCTCCATTACCTAAAGAAATATCCCATCAGTATGGCATTTATGAAGGTAAAACATATCGTCCTTTGCATACAAATACGCAAAATGGAGTCAATGTTGCTGTGTTAGTAGACTTACTTTTCAAACAATCGGGTCTAACAGCCAGTGCAGATGATCTTGTAAAACATATAAATAATGGCGGTACTTTGGAAGGATTTATCACAAAACAAGAGAAGTAAATTGCCTAAAAAAGTAAAATGTAAGAAAATTTGCAATTGAAAGAGGTTTACAAAATTTTCAGAACGCATTATAATGAGCGCAGGAGTTATTCAAAACGAATAACTTTTGGATTGGAAATCATATTACACAAATGTAATAATTTAGAAGCTTAGCTATTATGCGATGAAATTATAAAATCATTTTAAGAGAGGTGGGCGCGTGATGAAAATCAGTTTTAAAGGTATTGATATGGAGGGTACGCCTCAAGAAGTATTTATGCTGATTCGATTGATTGACGGTCCGCTTCAAGAAAAGACTCATATAGAATCAAGGACATCCGTTAGCGAAGAAGTGTTGGAGACAAGTCAAAGTGAATGGACAGCTATTTCAACTCAATGGGCAGCTAAACAACCACTTCATACACAAACCTTTTTTCAAACTCCGTCAAACCCCTATCAGGTGTATCCGGATCATGTGGCTGATGAAGAAGTTACAACATTTGCTAACCTCGGCACCTAAGATGTTTCCTACTATTGCAGTACACACAATTAGATTTATGGACAGAGTTGTGATACTCTAGCGATTCCAACCCAGTCACAATAGACGGCTATCTCTCGTAATCTAGGAATTATGTGAACGCCGTTATTTCTTATTCAAACTATGTTACAAATTTGTAATAAATAAATGACAGACTGTAACTGATTGTGATACAACTTGGGTGGAGTCATGTTAGGCATTGGTCATCAGGGGATATTTTCAAAATAGGAGGAGTGTTGAAGTCATTCAATATACACATAAAGAACGGTCGCATAGGTTCGTAGCCTGAAGATTCGTTCAACTTATACGTAATTGGAGGTAGGATTGTGGAGATTAAACAATATTTTAATATTATTAAAAAGCGATTATGGTTGGTACTTTTGATTATTGTGGTGATTACGGTCGGAACTGGCGTGTACGCTTATATGACAAATAGCCCGCAATACAGTGCTACAGCCAAATTGGTTGTAAACAGTAGTCCAACAGCAGGTGAGGATAGTACAACCGCTAATATCGGAGCGATCAACTCTAATATTCAGTTAATCAAAACTTACAAAGAAATTATTAAAACGCCTGCCATTATGAACAAAGTGGTAAAAGAGTATCCAGATTTGAATGCTAACGCTTCTCAGTTGATCAATCAGGTGAGTGTGAATGCAGTCAATGAAACACAAGTTATGTCTGTATCGGTAGTGGATACTTCGTATGAAGGTGCTGCTAAAAAAGTAAATGCGATTGCAGCCGTGTTCCAACGTGAGATTCCAACATTAATGAATTTTGACAACATTATTATTTTGGACAAAGCAGATCCTAGTGTTCCTACAGCACCGATTACAACAAGTCCAATGTTATTTGTTCTTATTGCATTAGTATTGTCTGTGGTTGTGGGTATCGCTATTGCTTTCTTGTTAGAGTATATGGACGATTCCATCAAAAGCGAGGAAGATATCCGCGATGTTCTCGGAATGCCTGTGCTTGGAGTGATTGCCAAAATGAAAGAAGAAGACATGACGGCAAAAGAGAGAGTGCCAGCTAAGCCGTTTACAGGAGGTGGAGAACGTGCCAACCACACTTAAATGGCCGTTAATTACCAAAGAGAATCCAAAGTCATTGATCGCAGAATCTTATAAAGGTCTGCGTACAAATATCGATTTTTCCCGATTGGATGCCAAAGTGAAAAGCATTATCGTCACTTCTGCTACATTGGGCGAAGGTAAAAGTACAACTGTTGCTAATCTAGCTATAGCGTATGCTGAGACAGGGCGTAGCGTACTCATTATTGATGGAGACTTACGTAATCCAGCCATGCATCGTATTTTTAACATTTCTAACAATATCGGGTTATCCAATGTGTTATTTGATAAAGACGATCTATCCAAAGCGATTCAATCGACACGAACATTGAATCTGAGTGTAATGACTTCCGGTGCTGTACCTCCGAATCCTTCTGAAATCTTGGGTTCTAAACGGATGGAAGCATTAATGGAAGAAGTGAAGTCCGAATACGATCTTGTAATTCTCGATACACCGCCTTTGTTACCATTTACCGATGCACAGGTAGCGACGCCGCTATGTGAGGGTGTTGTCATGGTTATCAAAGCAGGTGGAGCCAGTCGTAAAGATATTGTCAAAGCGACAGCAAGTCTTGAATTTGTAGGTGCTCATGTATTAGGAGCGGTACTCAATCAAGCGAGTCGCAAAACATTATCAACGGCTTATCATGAAGAGCAATAATTGACTTACAACTATATAGGTCAAGCTTGGGGTAATGTCTCCTGCACCCATATCACTGGAGATACTCGGTCATGCTGTGGGCTATGTAAGTAGCCTTAGACGTTTATCGTCAAGGGTATGATGGTGAGGACGGGTTAAATGCCCGCATTCTTATAATGTAAGAGAGCCTGAATATGAAGATGCTGAAGATGTGCGTTATAGTAAAAAACCATTGGAGAGAATATAACTCCTGTCTTCAGACTTCCTACCGCAACAATAGGCTCTAAGCAGCGACCTCACCTTCTATGAAAAGGTTGAGATCGAAATGCTTACATACCTGCAACTTGGCCAGCATGATGCACAAAAACAAAAAAAACAGGATAGGGCGTGATTTTATGAAGAAGGTTCGTAAAGCTATCATTCCCGCGGCGGGGCTAGGCACACGCTTTTTGCCAGCTACCAAAGCTATGCCGAAAGAAATGCTACCGATCGTAGATAAACCAACGATCCAATATATCGTTGAGGAAGCTATCGCTTCGGGTATTGAAGACATTATTATCGTAACTGGTAAAGGTAAACGTGCGATTGAAGATCATTTTGACAATGCTTTTGAATTAGAAGCGACTCTGTTGGAAAAAGGCAAATTGGATTTGCTGGATGAAGTTCAGAAGTCTTCTAAAGTCGATATACATTATATTCGGCAGAAAGAGCCAAAAGGATTAGGGCATGCAGTATGGTGTGCACGTAATTTTATTGGAGACGAACCATTTGCCGTGTTATTGGGTGATGATATCGTACAATCCGATACGCCTTGTACACGTCAATTGATTGAACAATACGAACTCACTGAGAAATCAGTTATCGGTGTACAAACCGTTGCTGAAGATCAGACACATCGATATGGAATTATTGATCCGTCGGAACAATTTGGTCGACTTCATCAAGTTCGCCAATTTGTAGAAAAACCGCCAGCAGGTCAAGCACCATCCAATCTAGCAATTATGGGACGTTATGTGCTTACACCGGAAATCTTTGAATTTCTAGGAGAGCAAGAAGTAGGCGCAGGTGGAGAGATTCAACTGACAGATGCGATTCAACGCTTAAATGAATTGCAACAAGTATTCGCTTATGATTTCCAGGGTACGCGCTATGATGTAGGTGAAAAATTAGGTTTTATTCAAACAACGATCGAATTTGCGTTACGAAACGAAGACCTGAAAGCACCTTTATTGCGTTCTCTTAAAGAAACATTGGAAAGAGAGTTACTGCAAGAAGAGTTGCTCGTGGTAAGAGGTGATAGCTAATGACTCCAAGACAAGGGAGTGAAGCGGAAGCCTGGGCGAACTATAGCGAATTTTATGCAAGACATGTTGGTAAAACGTCAGCTAGATTACGTTTTTATGTACTGATGAAACGCATGTTGGATATCTTTTGCTCATTGCTCGGTCTGATTGTATTGTCACCGCTCTTCATTGTACTTGGCATTTTGATTAAAGTTGAGGACTCCAAAGGAAAAGTATTTTTCTATCAGACACGGATCGGTAAAGATGAACAGCCATTTAGGATGTACAAGTTCAGATCAATGGTATCGGATGCCGAAGAGCGTCTGAAAGAACTATTAGAGAAGAATGAAATCCAGGGTGCGATGTTCAAAATGAAAGACGATCCACGTATTACTCGTATCGGACGCTTTATTCGTAAAACGAGTATCGATGAACTTCCACAATTGTGGAATGTACTTCGCGGTGATATGAGTCTGGTTGGACCACGTCCTCCATTGCCAAGAGAAGTCGAAGAATATACTAAACGTGACAAATTGCGTCTAAGTGTTATACCGGGATGTACCGGATTATGGCAGGTAAGCGGACGTAATGAATTAAGCTTTGAAGAAATGGTTGATCTAGACCTGAAATATATCGAGAAAAGAGGAATCCTGTTCGACATTTATATTCTTTTCAAAACAGTTAGAGTCCTTTTCGGTTCTAAAGACGCGTTTTGAGAACAACATCATAAGATAAGGACGAGGTGACACATTAATGAATAAAGATGCCAAAATCTATGTGGCTGGACATAAAGGGTTGGTTGGATCTGCAATCCTACGTGCGCTACAAAAACAAGGATATAATAACTTAATCTATCGCAGCAGTTCTGAATTGGACTTGCGTAAACTAGACGATGTGTATCGCTTTTTTGAACAAGAAAAGATTGATTATGTCTTCCTAGCCGCAGCAAAAGTAGGCGGTATTGCGGCTAACAACGATTTCCCTGCTGATTTCATTCGTGACAATTTGTTGATTCAGACAAATGTTATCGATGCAGCTCACTTTAACGGAGTACAGAAATTGTTGTTCTTAGGATCAACTTGTATCTATCCGAAGTTCGCACCACAGCCGCTTAAAGAAGAATATCTTCTAACAGGCGAGTTGGAACCAACAAACGAACCTTATGCGATTGCCAAAATCGCAGGTATCAAAATGTGTGAATCTTACAAACGTCAATACGGTTCACGATTTATCTCAGCAATGCCTACGAATATGTATGGTCCGAATGATAACTTCGATCTTAAATCGTCTCATGTATTGCCAGCATTGGTACGCAAAATTCATGAAGCCAAAGAAAATAACAGCCCAACGGTTGAAATCTGGGGCACAGGAACACCAAAACGTGAATTCCTACATGCGGATGATCTTGCAGATGCGTGCTTGTTCTTAATGGACAACTACGAAGATAACCAAATCGTGAATGTGGGTGTTGGTGAAGATATCGCGATCAAAGACCTGGCGCTGATGATCAAAAACATTGTTGGGTACGAAGGCGACTTGGTATTTAACTCAAGCGTGCCAGATGGTACACCACGTAAATTGGTGGATACAACTAAAATTAACGCATTGGGCTGGAAAGCAAGTATTCCTTTAGAAGAAGGTATCCGCGCTGTCTATGCTGATTTCCGTAATACGGTTGCTGTAAATCAATAAATTAAACTCATACATTTCAAATATATTTTAAAAAAATAAAAACATACTGTGGAGGGAATTAATTATGAAAAGAGCACTAATTACTGGAGTTACTGGACAAGATGGATCTTACCTGGCGGAATTGCTTTTAGAAAAAGGATATCAAGTATTTGGACTTCGCCGCAGAACAAGTACACCGAACTATGAAAATGTAGCGCATATCCAAGATAAAATCGAATGGATTTCAGGCGATTTGACGGATTTGGCTTCATTGATCGAAGCGGTACGTATTTCTAATCCGGATGAAGTATACAACTTGGCAGCACAATCATTCGTAGCGGCTTCTTGGCCACAACCGATTGCGACAGGTCAACTGACTGCACTTGCTGTAACGAACATGTTAGAAGCAGTACGTATTGCTAAGCCAGATGCTCGTTTCTACCAAGCATCCAGTAGTGAGATGTTCGGTAAAGTACAAGCTATCCCGCAAATCGAGACAACACCTTTCTATCCGCGTAGCCCTTACGGCGTCGCTAAATTATATGGACACTGGATCACAGTTAACTATCGTGAAAGCTTCAACATGTTCGCTTGCTCCGGTATCTTGTTCAATCACGAATCACCACGTCGTGGTCTTGAATTCGTAACTCGTAAAGTTACTGACGGTGTAGCACAGATCAAATTGGGTCTAGCCAAAGAGCTTCGTCTAGGTAACTTGGATTCTCAACGTGACTGGGGCTTTGCAGGAGACTATGTTAAAGCAATGTGGTTGATGCTTCAACAAGATACACCGGACGATTTCGTTATCTCTACAGGTGAAATGCACACGGTTGAAGAGCTAGTACAAGTTGCTTTTGATCATGTGGGTCTGAACTGGAGAGACTATGTAGTTATTGATGAGAAATTTGTTCGTCCAGCAGAAGTAGACTTGTTGCTTGGTGATTGCACGAAAGCGAAGCAAGAATTGGGCTGGGAATTGGAAGTTGGTTTCAAACAATTGGTAGCAAACATGGTGGACGCAGATCTTAAACGTCATGCAGGAAGACCCGTAGAAGTACCTGTATATTAATCGATTCTTTTCATAAAGCGAGTAGGAAAAGATCAGTTAAGGGGTAACTTACTGCCACGGACTTTTGCAAAATGATGAAGTGAGATGATAACCACATGGCTAACCCGATCGCCAAAATGCGAAAGAAATTTTCGATGACGCCAGAGAAACGCAAAATCTTTTTCAATACCAACTGGCAGATCATGGACAAGTTCGGACGACTTGCGATCAACATGATCATCAGTATCTGGATAGCGCGTTATCTGGGTCCCGAGCAATTTGGACAATATAATTTCGCGATTGCTTTTGTCACTATTATTGGTGCTGTTGTTCCATTAGGACTTGCTAATATTATTGTCAAAGAACTGGTGCAAGACCCTGATAATAAAACGGAAATTCTCGGAACAGTCTCATTATTACGTCTGTTTAGTGGATTGATTGCTTTTGCAATTACCGTTGTTGCTGCTTTTACATTGCCTGGACAAGATCCAGTCGTACAGTGGAGCATGGTCATCATTGCAGCTAACCTTCTGTTTCAACCGCTGGATGTGATTTCCCAGTGGTTCGATTCAGTCGTGGAAGCCAAATATGCTGTCTATGCCAAAGGTGCTGCTTTTGCATTAACAACCATTATGAAAATAGTGCTTGTCGTCATGCATGCACCACTAATCTGGTTCGCCGTTTCGTATGCACTAGAGTTAATTCTTGGATTTCTTTTCCTACTATTCACACAGGGAAACAAAATTCAATTTACCAAATGGTCATTTAACTGGCCGCTTGGTAAACGGTTGATGAATAGCTCATGGCCTTTGATCGTAGCCGGAATCTCCACGATCATCTATCTCAAAATTGATCAGGTTATGCTGAACTACATGATCAATGAGACAGCCGTTGGAGTATACGCTGTAGCCGCTAGACTATCTGAAGTATGGTACGTCATACCGACGGTAGTTGCTGCATCGTACTTTCCGAGTATGATCAAAAACAAGCAACTAGGCCCTGATATTTACAAAGCCGAGCTGCAAAAGTTGTACAACATGCTGTTCTGGTTCGCACTGGCTATCTGTATTGTCGTCACCTTTATGGCTAAACCGGTGATCTCGATCTTATACGGTCAAGAATACACAGGCGCCATCAGTATTCTGGTGATTCACGTATGGGCATGTCTTTTCGTCTTTATGAGAGCTGCCTTAAATAAATGGATCATTAGCGAAGGATTATATCGCTTTGAACTGATCAGTCAGGTCATGGGTGCTGTTGCCAAAGTCGGAATTAACTTAATTCTGATTCCTATGTTCGGTGGAGTCGGCGCAGCGATGGGAACAGTAGTGGCATTTATCGTATCCAGTTACGCATTTACTTTCTTATTCAAAGAAACCCGCGTATCCGGCATCATGATGTCCAAAACACTAATCTCTCCCTTCACCGCCATCTTCAACAAACTTAGACCTGGCAAACGTGAAGTCAGAACCAATAACTAATCTACATTAAAAGGGTTTGCTTCACATGCAGACCGATATTATATCTTGCTTACAAATCATTTTTGAAATGAAGTGTTCAAGTATAGGACAAGCGTCGGAACGAAGGGTACAAAATCATTCTGAAAGAGCGAAGCGTTCGCCTTTGTTATCGAGTCCTTACCGCAAAGCGGGAAATCAAAGGAGTCGATAACAACAAGCGACGACAAGAACGATTTTGTTCACGAAGTGGTGTACCTTTTCCGAAAAACTTGAGCACTTCGTATTTCAAAGCATTTTAATCACAGACATAAGGAGGTAAGAGCTGATGAAAAAAGTACTATATGTCCATCATTCAGGATTCATGGGCGGAGCACCGAAAAGTCTGACTTATCTCATTAGTCATCTGGATAAGACCAAATTTGACGGACACGTGCTAACGATTCGCAATGGCCCGGCAGTAAAACTGTTGGAATCCGGTGGATTACCTGTAGAAGTGGCTAAAGGTATGTTTCCTTTCCACGGATCAACAGTTTCTGGCATGAGACCGAAGTTGTTTATTCGTAATCTGATCGGAGCATTACCAACTTATTTTCAAGCTAAAAAATATATTCGTAAATACAAACCAGATATCGTTCATTTGAACAGCACATGTTTGTTCCAAGTGGCAAAAGCCGTCAAAAAAGTATCTCCAGATACTAAAGTGGTCTGTCACGTACGTGAACCGCTGTTGAACTCATTTGCCGGAAATATCTTGAAGCGTATGAATCACAAATATGTAGACGGTTATATCTCTATCGATCAGTTCGATTCCGAGACGGTGGATAGTAATGGTAAAGAATTAGAAGTCGTATACAACTTCGTGGACTTTGGAACCTACAATCCAGATGTAAACGGGACTCCTGTTCGTCGGGAACTCGGTATAGACGATGACGATATCGTCTTTTTGTACATTGGTCGTGTAGTAACAGGCAATGGAGTATTGGATCTGGTGAAGTCATTTAACAAAATCAGCAAAGATCATCCAAACTTCAAGTTGATCGTTGGTGGATTTTACTTTAATAAAAATAATGCGTATGAAGACAAAGTTATGGCAGAAGCTAAAGGAAATGATCAGATCATTACACTGGCTTTCCGTGATGATGTACCGCAATTGATTGCCGCAAGTAATGTGATGATGTGCCCGTTTGTAGAACCTCACTTTTCACGCAGTATTATCGAAGCAGCCTCGATGAAGAAACCAGCGATTGCTACCAATATTGGTGGACCGAATGAACTGATTCTTCATAACAAAACAGGCTTCCTGTTCGAGGATCGTAATCACAAAGCGATGGAAGATTATATGGTTAAGATCGGTACAGACAAAGCATTGTACGAGAAGCTTTCTCAAAATGCATTGGCTTTTGCAGAAGAGAACTTCGATGCGCGTAAGAACACCAAGCGGACATTTGATTTCTATAACCGATTCTTTGTTAGGGAAACGGTATGATCACAAGCTTTATACGTTTCAAACGCAAAATAGCTAAAAAGTGTTCTACCGTCTTCACCCGGAGAATGCTGAAAGAACAGCAGATTCAATTTGGTAACAACTTGATCGCTGTAGGAATGCCGATTGTGGATCGAGAAAAGGGAAGCTCGATTCGAATCGGACATAACGCTATTTTGTGTTCATCGGATTATAGCAATCCGATAGGTCTTAATCATCGTACAGTGATTCGTACCCTTGCAGAAGGAGCAGTGATTGAGATCGGCGATGATGTAGGCATCAGCGGAGCGAGCATTTGTGCCGTATCGCGTGTAAGTATCGGTCATCAAGTGATGCTGGGCGTAAACGTACAGATCAGTGATACTGATTTTCATCCGATTAAGCCAGAGAATCGCCGCTTCAACAAAAATCCGCTAGATGTGAGTAAAGCCGATACGATCATTGAAGATAATGTATGGGTGGGTGCGAATGCGATTGTACTCAAAGGAGTAACTATTGGTCGCAATAGTGTAATCGGAGCAGGCAGTATTGTCGCTAGCTCGATTCCCCCTAATTGTATTGCTGCTGGAGTACCGGCTAAAGTCATTAAGCACTTGGAAGGAGTGGAATAATATGCTGAATGAACAGGCTTTGTCGCCAAAAATAGATATCACAGTTAAGAATAAGCTTATCATTTTTATCACGATGGTGCTTATAGTGATCACGTCGGGTTCTGTGTTATTCGGCAAATTGTATTATTCCCTCTTTATTATGATTCTGTTCGCAACAGCGGTAGTATTCTACTTTCCGAAGCGAATAGAACCCAAGCACTTTTTGACTTTGATGGTCATCTTAGCTTTTATCTTATTTAATCTATTATTGTACCGCGATAATATCGGGGGCTATGGTGGATTGATCCTGAAAATTCTAGCGATTTTTATGATTATCAATCGACTGGATATTCATCAGGCTGGTAAAAGTTATCAGTGGATTATCGTTGCGTTAGCATTACTAAGTTTACCTTTTTACGCTTTGGGTGTGGTTAGCCCTGAATTTGTAAGATCTACTTTCCCAACAGTGGATGTGTGGAACGGTGTTTATCGAATCACACCATTTTATGTATATGGGAATTGGAATATGTCACGAAATCAGGGGATCTTCTGGGAACCTGGTGCTTTTCAAGTCTTTCTGAATTTGGGCATTTTCCTGATGCTGTTCACCAACCGGAAGCTGCCCAAATGGCAATTGATTCTCGTTACCGGCACATTACTTACAACGATGTCCACTTCAGGATATATGATCTGCGGATTGATCTACTTCGCTTATCTAATCCGTAGCGGTAAACGCAAGCAAATGACACAGCTCATTATTCCGTTGTTGCTGTTAATTCCGCTCATTTATTTTGAAAGTCAAAGCGGTGTTATTGCAGATAAGTTTCAAGATGGCAATCAATCGTTTGATCGTCGATCATTGGATACTACATCGAATCTGGAGCTGATGATAGAGAAACCGCTAGTCGGTTGGGGCTTCCAGAACAATAGCGTACTGATGGAAAGGTATGGGATCGGAGATTCATCGAACTCACTACTAACCTTTGGTTATCAATTTGGCTTACCTTTACTACTGATTATGCTGATTTATTATTATTCAAGATTACAGCGAGCGATTGGAAGTGTGTTTCAAAGCATACTGATTTTTATTGCACTGATCATTGTATTTTCAACGGAAAACATGATCTTTCAGCCATTGTTCGTCATGTTAATGTTTTTCGATGTTAAAGCTTCAGAACAAAAATTAAAGAGTGGTGAACAACTCCATGGAAACGAAGTCAATCGCTTACGTAGCCCCTTACGTGGACGAGCAATTGCACCAGAAAAGGGGATATAGCTCAAAGCATACGGCAGGCAATAAAAAAATTGACTGTATCTTGCATGCGTTGGAGGAAGGCGATAACCAGATTACGGTGATCTCGCCATTGCTACTCAAAAAGAATACATTTCGTTTTTTCAGCGCAGATCGTTATTCGATTGGACATCGAAGTGAAGTCATTTATCCGGCAACCGTAGATGCGAAATTTATCAGTCTGTTTTTGACACTATTTACGACATTCTTTCAACTGGTTCGTTGGAATCGGGCGTATAAAGGTGAATCACGTGCTGTGATTTTCTACAATTATCGCTTAGAAACAGCGTTACCAGCGATGTTGTTCAAAATGCTATATCGTGTACCTCTTATCGTTGAGTATGAAGATGGAATCTATGCTGTTACAGAAACGAATAAGTACTACAAAAAGCTAACCGTCATGGTAGAGAAATTTGCTAACAAATTGTTAGATGGCGCTGTACTTGTTACATCTGTACTCAAGAAAAGAATTCGCACGGATAACTACACAGTTGTCCGCGGAGGTACGGTTCATCCTGCAAAGCTCAAACCTGTGCAGGAAGTGAATCTAGGTACAGCCGATCGAGCATTTCGTATGGTGTACTCTGGACGACTGGATTACGACCGTGGTATCGAAATTCTGCTTGAAGCGCTCCCCCATGTGAACACTGAGCGCATGATTCAATTAGATATTACAGGCTATGGTCCATTAGAAGAAAAAGTAAAACAGTTTATCGCAAGTCAGTCTAATGCACGTATTAATATCACATTCCATGGTTTTCTGGATGATAACGATTATGCTGCATTGATGGAACAAGCGGATTTATTTGTAAATACACAACGTGAAAAGATTCTGTTCAGTGAATGTTCGTTCCCTTCTAAAGTGGTCGAATATATCAAATACGGTAAGTTGGTTCTAACTTCCGGTGTATCTGATATTAATCTGATTAACCAAAATATGTTTGTCACCTATGGTAATGATAGTGCACAAGAATTAGCAGCAGCAATCAACGAAATCTTGCGTCATCCAGCACAATACAGTCTATATCCAGCTCGTGCGATGCAATGGTTGATCAGCGATTGTTCTCATAAAGTCGTGGCTGGCAAATTGGATAAAGTACTGAATCGTGCAATCAGCGGTGGTACCAAAGAGAAAGTCGTCTATTCGGAATCCACCTCAATGAAATAAGCAGGAAGGAGGGATGAAGATGGTAAAGATCAGACTGGATCAATATTCACAAGAAGAGTATTCACGCGGAAGATCAGGACTCTATTGTCTACTGTGGTGGTTTGTACAAGGAACGTTATTCCGTTTCTCCCTACACAATATGTATAACTGGAGAAGATTTCTTCTCAATAGCTTTGGAGCGAAGCTTGGACTAGGTGTTCATGTTCGTCCATCTGCTAAATTCACGTATCCGTGGAAAGTTACGATCGGAGAGTATTCTTGGATCGGCGACAATGTTGAATTTTACAGTCTTGATGAGATTGTCATCGGCAGCCATTGTGTGATTTCCCAGAATTCCTATCTGTGTACAGGTAGTCATAAGCTCAATGATCCAACGTTCGGATTAATTACAAAGCCTATTCATATTAAAGATGGTGCATGGGTAGCAAGCGACGTATTTGTCTATCCAGGCGTTACGATTCATGAATTAGGTGTTGCAGGAGCAAGAAGTACGATTTTCAAAGACATTCCAGCGAATGAAGTGCATATCGGGTTTCCGGCTGCATTTCACAAGCATCGTTTCGCTGAAGAAGTACCGACAGAACATCAAGTTACACCGATTGCTCAAGTACACCGTATCAAATAAACCAAATGAGTCCTATAGACAAAAGAGGGATGAATGTGAAACCAAAAATAGTTTTTGTCATTAACTACTTTTATCCCGATTATGCATCAACGGGACAATTATTAACCGAGTTGTGTCTGTACTTACAACATGACTTTGATATTACAGTGATTGCAGAATGTCCTCCAGGGTATGGAGGCGAAGCCGCAGCAAAAGGACGTTATATTACCGATCATCTTGAAAATATTAAAGTGATCCGTATTCGTCTTCCTGAGGTGGATAAGCAAAGTAAGTTCAGCCGGATCAAGTATATTTCGACGTACTTCTTCTATGCGACTTACTTGTTATTGAAGCAAAAAAATACAGACTTTATCTATACGATCTCTACACCACCAGTACTAGGCGGTTTGATCGGTACCATCGGTAAATTATTCAAACGTTCCAAACATATCTATAATATTCAGGATTTCAACCCTGAACAAGCAGAAGCTGTCGGTTACACGAAGCGACAATGGATTTTTAATGTAGCGCGTGCGATTGATAATATCAACTGCTCGATGGCGGATCATATTATCACCGTAGGTAAAGACATGCAAGAAACATTGGTGAATCGCTTTGGTGGACGCAAGCATATCGAGAATACAGTGATTAACAATTGGACGAATGAAGAAGAAATCGTTCCTTTGGATAAACATCATCCACGAGTCGCTAAGTTTATCGCCGATCATGGCTGGCAAGATAAATTTGTTGTAATGTACTCCGGTAATCTAGGTCTTTATTATGATCTAGAAAATCTAATGACGATTATACCGGTTCTGAAAGATTGCAAAAACTTGGTCTTTGCTTTTATCGGAGAAGGTGCGGTAAAGAAAAAGATGCAGGAGTATGCAGCACAACATGGACTCGAAGAATCCGGTCAAGTGTGTTTTCTCCCTTTCCAACCGAAAGAGGATTTGAAATATTCGCTTAATGCAGCTGATGTTCATCTGGTCGTGAATCAGAAAGGCATCAAAGGGGTCTCTGTTCCAAGTAAAATCTACGGCGTTATGGCGGCTGGTAAAACAGTACTGGGTGTACTGGAATCAGGTAGTGAAGCTCATCGTCTGATCGTAGAAGGCGCTTGTGGACTTGTAGCAGAACCTCAAAATTATGAGGATATTGCAATTCAACTTCGTCGTCTGTATGAGATGGATGCTGAAGAAATTCAAGCGATCGGTCAAAATGGCCGGGACTATCTGGAAAAATATTTACGCCGCGATGTATCGCTGGAAAAATATCGTCAGCTATTGTTATCCATGGCGACACAGTCCCCGTCCACAACTATGGTTTCTGAATCAAGATAAATATAGTCTGAACGACCAACCATCCGTAACATACTAAAAAAAGAAATGGGAGGGATTGGAGTGAAACTTATCCTTTTATCTGGAGGTTCAGGTAAGCGTTTATGGCCTCTGTCTAACGATGCAAGATCAAAACAATTTTTGAGAGTACTGGAAAATGAACAAGGTGAACTGGTATCAATGGTTCAGCGTGTATGGAATCAATTGGATGCTTGTGGATTAAGCGAATCTAGCCTTATCGCAACCGGTCAATCTCAAGTCGAGATTATGCGGAGTCAAGTCGGTGCTGATGTACCTCTTATTATTGAGCCAGAACGAAGAGATACGTTTCCTGCTATAGCACTTGCAGCAACCTATCTATATTCCATAGAAGGTGTCAGCTTGGATGAAGTCATTACGATTTTGCCAGTTGATCCTTATGTAGACAATATGTTTTTTGACACAGTAAAAAGTATGGAAATGGCACTACAAGAATCCGATGCAGATATCGCACTAATCGGTGTAGAACCAACATATCCTTCTTCTAAATATGGTTATATTATTCCGTCAGGTGAAACGACAGAAACCGGTCTTCGCAAAGTAAGCCGTTTCCAAGAAAAACCGACTGAAGAGTATGCAGAACAATTAATTGCAGAAAATGCACTTTGGAACTGTGGTGTATTTGCTTTCAAACTAGGCTATCTGATTAGCTTACTTGAAGAAAAAGGATTACCAATTCAATATGAGCAATTCCTTAAACAGTATGACCGTTTACCAAAAATCAGTTTTGACTATGAAGTTGTCGAGCAAGCTAAAAATATTATTGCTCTTCCATATACCGGTTACTGGAAAGACTTGGGTACATGGAATACATTGACCGAGGAAATGAGCAGCGTACAAATTGGACGCGGTATTATCAGTGAAGACTGTGTAAATACGCATTTGGTTAACGAAACAAACGTACCTGTTACGATTCTAGGTATGAAAGATGTTGTTGTTGCTGTAAGCCCGGACGGTATTCTGGTATCTGACAAAGCATCCAGTCCACGTTTGAAAGAATTAGTGAATTTCGATCAAGGTCCTATGTATGAAGAGCGTCAATGGGGCTGGGTTGTTGTATTGGATGATCAGAAGTATGAAGACGGACGCTGTGTATTAACGAAGCGTATCGGTCTACAAGAAGGTAAGAACTTGAGCTATCAGTCACATACGGATCGCGAAGAAGTATGGACAGTGGTTAAAGGCGAAGGCGAATTTGTTCTTAATGGTAACATGATGCGGGTAAGAGCAGGGAACGTACTGCATATTCCAGTCAAAGCACTTCATAGTATCCGTGCAGTGAAGGATCTAGAAGTGATCGTTGTACAAACGGGCTTTAATGCGCAGAACGATCAAATTGTGGAGCTATTCCATTCATGGGAAGAGATCGAACAAAACTGCATGAAGATTTAATCACCATCTGTTATTACATTTCAGATTACGGATATGGACATGCCACGCGAAGTATCGCAATTATCCGCACGGTACTAGAGCGACATCATGATCAACCTATCCGATTAATCGTTAATTGCGGCAAAGCATTACCGTTTTTAATCGATTCATTACAAAAAGAAATGTTGCCATGGATCAGCAATGATCATCGTATTGAATTTAGAAGTATATTTTCTGATACCGGTTATGTGTTACAACACGATTCAATTGCAGCAGATATACAGAGCCTTAGACAACAATATAACCTCGATATATCGTTGTTTGAAGAAAGAGTTACTCAAGAACAGCAATTTTTACTTGGAGTTAAGGTGCAACTGGTGATCAGTGATATTTCACCGATTCCGTTTGTCGCCGCACAGCGTGCAGGTATAGAGTCTTTAGGCATATCGAACTTTACCTGGTACACCGCTTATCAAGATATGTTGGAAAAGTCAGATTTAAATACATTGCGTGCCGCTTATGCTCAAATGGATCATTTTATCAGTCTAGCCGGTTGTGCTGAACCCGAGTGGGGACGCAAATGCCGAATAGATACTGGATTCTTTTGCAGACAACCTGATCTTCAGGAAGTCGAGCGTATACGTACAGAATTAGATCCGACCAGGCAACGTAAAATTATCTTTTTCGGCTTAGGTCGTAGTATACAGGTGGATCATTGGTCAACGATGGAACTGTGGGATAGTGAACAATGCGTATTTATCGTATCGTCCAATATGGATATTGACCATCCCAATGTTGTACAGATTCCTGATCAATACACCGAATCACAGAATTATGTAGCTGCCGCCGATCTGGTGATTACTAAGCCAGGTTGGGGTACCGTCTGTGAAGCTATCGAGTTAGCAAAGCCACTCATTTTGCTTAATCGCAGTCATTTTTATGAAGATCGTCATACGATTGCAGCTGTTCCTAGCGACCATCCATTGTACTTGATGTCATGGGAAGAGATTCAGCAGTTAACATTATCAACAGAAGACGAAATAGGTCAACGTCATGATGCACAAACAGGCAAAGGGTTAAGCATAAATGAACGATCTAGTTCTACTTTAGTTGAAATTGCAGATTATATTCAAAATCTTTTACAACATGTAAAAGTGGTCTGAACTTAGTGCATAACGATCCAGACGATAGCACCCCATAATAATAGTGAAAGTGCAGTGCCCCATAGGCATCCTTTTGCAAATGATGGATTGGTTTGATATCTCATAATGGTCAGCCTCCAAATATAGAATGAGATTGAAAAGTATTTGTCCAATCATAGATTGAATCCGTACTAGATTGAATCTGTCAATCTGACAAATGAATCAATTTCTTATAAATACTATATCGGTTGAACTACGGGATAGATGAATAGAGTTTAGGAATAACATACTCAATCTGTTTTGAAATATAAAATTACAAATAAGGAACAGGAGTGGTAATGATGAATATTACTGTAATAGGTACAGGTTATGTAGGTTTGGTATCAGGTGTCTGCTTTTCAGAAATAGGAAACAACGTACGTTGTGTGGATAAAATTGCTTCTAAAATCGAGACGTTGCAAAATGGTGGCATCCCGATCTACGAACCAGGTCTTCAAGAAATGATGATGAAGAATGTAGAAGCAGGACGATTAACATTTACAACGGACTTGAGTGGACCGGTATCCGAATCGGATCTCGTGATTATTGCAGTAGGTACTCCACCACTTCCTTCCGGTGAAGCAGATCTACAATATATCGAAGCGGCGGCTCGTGAAATTGCACTTTCCATGAAAGGCTACACTGTCGTTGCAGTGAAAAGTACAGTTCCTGTTGGAACCAATGAGCGCGTAAATAGCATTATTGCTTCTTTAACCGATCAACCTTTTGATACAGCTTCGATTCCAGAATTCTTGCGTGAAGGTTCTGCGGTTAAAGATGCATTCAACCCAGATCGTCTAGTACTTGGTGTACAGACACAACAAGCAGCAGACTTGCTACTTGAATTGCACCGTCCTTTGACTGAAAATCTAGTAGTAACAGATATCCGTAGTGCTGAAATGATCAAATATGCATCCAATGCTTTCCTTGCAACCAAGATTTCATTTATCAACGAAATTGCTAACATTTGTGATAAAGTTGGCGCAGATGTTGATGAAGTTGCCAAAGGAATGGGAATGGATCGTCGTATCGGACCTTCATTCTTGAATGCAGGTATCGGTTACGGTGGTTCTTGCTTCCCGAAAGATACGCATGCTTTGATCCAAATCGCAGGTAATGTAGAGTATGACTTTAAATTACTGAAATCTGTAGTTGAAGTCAACCAAGCACAGCGTTGGGGAATTGTTGATAAGTTGTTAGAAGCATTAGGTACTTTACAAGGTAAAAAAATCGCTGTCTGGGGTCTAGCATTCAAACCAGATACAGATGATATTCGTGAAGCACCATCATTGGAGATCGTACCGAAATTAGTAGAATTCGGTGCAAAACCACAAGTATTTGATCCAGTAGCCGCAGAAAACTTCCGCCGTGAATATGATCACGAATCGATTACTTTCGCAGAAAGTGCTTTAGAAGCCGCTCGTGGTTGTGATGCAGTCTGCTTGTTAACCGAGTGGGGCGAGTTCGTGAATATCGATCTTAAAGAAGTAGAAGCTGTTATGAATCAAGCTGTACTTGTAGATGGACGTAATGTATATAGCGCGCAACGTGTGAAAGAAACAGGCTTTGATTACCATTCTATGGGTCGTCCAGCATTGCTTCGTGATCACTTTATCGCGACTCAATCTTAATTCTTATCTCTAACCTATATAGCAAAAACCGACCTTGAAGTGTATCTTCAGGGTCGGTTTTTTTGCTGTTGTATTCAGATATGAGGATCAGGACATCTATCCATAATCATCAGCGAAAATTGGAGAGCTCTGGTTGTAGATCGTGATTGAATATTCTTACGCTCGATCAGCGCTAATCATGAGAAATAGAATGGAAATTTCACTGGGAATGGGAACGATCTCTTACTACACGCTCTAACAGTTGACGAATCAATTGAAGATCTTCTTCTTCAAGTGGCACACCATCCCAATGAAGCTGGGTATAGTTGAGAAATTCACGTGCATTCGTATTTTGTTGAGTAGGATCATATTCTTCGGTCAAACCGAGCAAATAATCAGAAGTAGTACTCAATTTTTTAGCAATAGATTGGATCGTTTCCAAAGTGGGTTGTCTGTATCCGGACTCGTAGCCTGCGTATGTGCTCTTAGCTACTCCTACATGATCTGCAACTTCCTTCATCGACATATTTCGCTGTTTGCGAAGTAGTTTGAGGCGTTTGGCAAACAATTCAAAAACCCCCTAAATAACCTAAAATGTGTGCGACCGGATGCTGTTACAGTTAGGAAAAAAGCCGCAGACAATAATACATATTATATCATGTGAAGTCATTATTGCCTATATAAATACAATTCCTAACTAGCATGTCTTACCATCTATACTCTTTTTTTCGACGATATACTTTCTTATACTGCTATATACTAATTTAGTAGATAAATTATAGAGAGTGGAGTCTAGTAGGTATACATCTTAGTATATATAATGATTAGGTAAAATTGCATATGCTGTTTTATGTAAAATATAAGAATACAACATATAACTTACCTACTTAGTTATTGTTTTACTCAATAACCAATAAATGTATATAAAATATACGCAAAAAGAAGGTAGTATGGATCACTTTATATATCGGATTTTAGAAAAATATAATGAACATACAACCTAAATAAACGAATAATAGTTATATAGTCCTACTATACCACTACTTTGCTATGCTTTACTATGGCATTTAGACAAGTCCTTTCAAATATAAAAAAGAATTTAAATGATTTTGTAGCTGTATAGCGCAGTACAAGTGAAGTAGACATGATATAGTTTATGTACTTTCACTTGTTTTTGTATTCTTTAAAGATAACCAAGGAGGAATCAATTATGGAATTACTTCGTCAAAAAGTGATTAATGAGGGGATTGTCCTTGAAGGACAAGTACTCAAAGTCGATTCTTTTCTCAATCATCAGATGGACCCTGTATTAATGCAGGCAATCGGCAAAACATTTACACAATTATTCGCAGATACAGGCGTAACAACGATTTTGACGATTGAGTCTTCAGGCATTGCTCCCGGTATTATGACAGCATTAGAATTTGGAGTTCCATTGATCTTTGCCCGTAAGCAGAAGTCTCTTACATTAACAGAAGATATTTTTGTAGAAACCGTATATTCTTATACCAAAAAGCAAAGTAATGATATTACCGTCTCCAAAAAATTTATACATCCTGGTGATCGGGTACTGATTATTGATGATTTTCTAGCTAATGGAGAAGCTGCTTCTGGTCTTGCCCGTATAGTCAAACAAGCAGGCGCAGAAGTTGTAGGGATTGGTATTGTGATCGAAAAGTCTTTCCAACCCGGCGCTCAACTGCTTATAGATGAAGGATATCGCTTAGAATCACTGGTACGAATCCGTTCGCTAGATAACGGACGTGTTGAATTTGTAGATGAATAGTCTCCGTTTTAATTAATCGTTGTTCGCAGATTGGGCTTCAGTGGTACTTTGACTAACTGAGTAGCATGAGCTTGAGACAGATAACGTTCGATCAGATCATCGGCAATGTAATGAGAAGCTTGGGGTGTCTGAAGTGTACGAAGCTGTGCTTGCATACGTTCTAAAATCTCCGGTTGATCTAAAGCGATCATCAGACGTTCAGCTAATGCCGTTGAAGAATCGCATATTTCAGCAGCTTGATACGATTGCAAATACAGAGCATTCGCTAATTCTTGCCCGGGTACAGGTTTGAGTAGAAATAGTGGCAATGCACAGTGAATACATTCAGCGACGGTAAGACCGCCTGGCTTGGTAATCACACAATTGCTCATCATCATCCATTCATTCATTCGATCTGTAAAACCTATCAGGGTAAAAGCAGGATGATCACCATAATGAGTATTTAATTCTTGCAATAAAGACTCATTTTTACCACAGATCACGATCACCTGAGTATCGGTACGACTAGCAAGCTGATCACAGACTTCACGAACGTTTTTAAGCACACCATAAGCACCTGCAAGTAACAGTACGGTTTTGGACTCTGGTTGCAGACCAGCACGTATACGAAGCTGTGAACGCTCTGCTTGATGAGATACTTCATACGTATCGGTAGATAGATGATCAAAGTCAGCTCGTAAAGGAATACCGGATACACTGATCTGTTCTGGCAAGATATCATGAGTCAACATATCCTGCTTCATGTCTGTACTTGGTACATAATAATGATCAACATGAGGATGCAACCAGCGCCCATGTAGATCATAATCAGTTAGTATATTTACAAGTGGCATCGTGAGTTTCCAACGCTTTTTCATATTAGGTAATACCAATTGAGGAAAAGTATGAATCACTAGATCAGGTTGCTCCTGCTCTAATACCGTTTGTAAACGTTGCATACCTAGCGAATGAAGAGCTTTGCCGAATAAAGAAGTGGCTTTCATTTTGCGCGTGCTGTAATATACCCAGCCATACAAGTGAGGAATGGTAGTAAAGCTTTGCATATAAATGAATTGACTCACTTTATTGATCAAAGGGTGAGATTCAGCCATCACATCAAGTAACGTTACACGTGGAACACCACGTTCGAATAGACTGGCTTGCAAAGACTTGGCAGCTTGATAATGTCCATGTCCATAACTTGCATATAAGATTAGAATTGAAGATGAATTGTAAGACATACTAGAATTCCTTTCTAAGCCATATATATTCTGTTTCTATATGAGCTGCTTCTCTATTCTTGTTGAGCATAGCACGAGAAGTTATAGATAATCCAATGTGGACATTTTTACGTATATAATATAGAGACAACTCAATCTGCAAAAGTCACTTTCTACTATAGTTTACCCGTTGGTTTCCTTTTCGAGACAACGCATTTTTATTTCATGTTCTAAAGAGTTTTTACCGCTATAAAAACGATGATTATTCGCCCAAAAATTAACCTATTTCGTACCTTTTTTTAACAAACAAAAGTGCTACAATCTTAAAAAGTATGATATTATAAAATAATAAGGTGCTTAGATAAGGGTTGGCGTTGAACACGTTGCTAACAGCGACCAACACACTAGAGAGGCGCTTAGATGCGCAGGGATATACCATATGCGGGTAGATCAGCCTTGTACTAAGAAGATAAGAGCATTCAGCCGGATTGATTCAGCATTTATCTTAAAGGGTATGTAATATGTCAGATGCCCGAAGAAAGTGCTAAAAGATCACAGATGAGATACAACTTCATATCTAACTACAAACACACCAAAGGATCTTTTCGGCGTTCTCAAAAACAAGGCACGTTTTGGGAGGGAATTCCATGGCAACTAAAGGACACAATGAAGTCAAGGAAAGTCTACGAGAAATGACACGCATTTTTCGGCCTAAGGATCCAAAGAAATTTGTTAAGGAATATGTTCGCAAGTATCACATAACCGGGGGATACGAAGAAGAACTCACGCTTCTTGTCGAGGATGAACTTGTTAAGTTAGATTCGTCCGTCTCTTGATTAAGTATGTAAGCACATGCGACGATTATTGAAAATGTAATGATTAAGATTTAATGTAACAACTGAACAATGAATGTGATGATTATTTTCGTAATTTAATGAAAGCAAGACATACCGTCCTTTGGCGACTGACCGCCAGAGGACTTTTTTTGTATTTTTTAAGATGAAAATATAATATTTAATTCTTATAACAACGTATTAAAGTTAATATTCGAACATGGAAGATAATAATCTCCAAAAATAAAGTACGAATATCTCTAAATCTATTGACACTGTATATATACAATGTATACTGTGTATATAGATATATACAGTATATACACCGAATGGAGGATATATTTATGATAGAAAATTTCAAATACGGTTGGATATTAGCTCGTAAAGATTTTGCGAACAATCGGCTGATGTTTGTCTGGTCTAGTATATTTGTACTTTATATGGGTGGTGTACTAGGTATTCTTTTTTATACAGGTACATTAGCTGGACAAAATCACTTTTTACAATCGAGTACAACTGATTTTATTATGCTGATCTGTGCACCGTTGTTGGGAACTGATTTTTCTAGGCGAGCATTTAATTTACAAAAAGAAGATACGTACACCAAAAATTTAGTCTATCTTCGTATTTTGCCTGTTTCCTCAGCTGCGATTATATGGGGAAGATTTCAACAGATGGCACTTATCTTTTTATATAACTGGACATTATTTTTCTCTATTCTGTATATCATGAGGATTCGTTTTGAAGTAGATATTTCACTCATTTCTTATATTGCTTTTGCACTCACTTGGGCTGGCTTTTGTATAACATTAATGAGTTTTTATTTATATTTTGAATTTAGTCTCTCCGGTAAAAAGTATATGAAATTTACTTTTATTGTTATTTTTGTACTTGTTATATTGTCGATTTGCAGTGTCTGGTTAGATTGGAATATCACCAACACCTTTTTGTTAGTGGCTATGAAATATGGCTTGGCTTCACCACTAATGTGGAGTTGTATTGCAGTAAGTATAGTGTGTATGACGTTATCTATTTATGGGATTCGACGTACATTAAGACATAGAGATTTGGTATAAGGTAATGGATTTGAGAGCGCTAGGGTTAGGAGGTGTAGGCGTATGAAGATACCTGTGCAGATCAATGAAGATAGTGCTGAACCATTATATCGGCAGGTAGAGAATCAATTACGTTCTCTCATTATTGGAGGCAAATTGCAGGAGGGTACATTATTACCTTCTATTCGTGAATTTGCAGCGGATCTGAAATGTAGTGTTATTACAATTCGACGAGTGTATCAAGACTTGGAGAATGAAGGATGGTTACGTACACGCCAGGGAACAGGAACATTTGTTACCAAAGTCGAACAAGGGCAACTTACCCAGATGAGTGAAGAAAATGTACGCAAAATTCTAAATGAAGCGATTCAGAAAAGTACCGCCCTTGGATGGGATGAACAGCAGTTGCAACAATTGTTTGCAGAGCTAATCCATCAACATTTTACAACATAACATCACTATTGAATGATAAGCCTATCATATAGCTAAGGAGGAAACAGCTATGCAGGAACAATCAGTCATTTCATTACATGAAGTCTACAAAACACGAGGTCAACATACTATTGGGCCTATTAATCTTGAATTACCTCAAGGGTATATTACTGTTCTTGTCGGTGAAAATGGAGCAGGAAAAAGTACATTGTTAAATCTGATGATGCAGACCATTTATCCAGATCAAGGATGGATGACATGGTTTGGACAACCAGCCAAAGGCGAATTGCCTCTGTCGATCCGGCAACGAATCGCTTATGTATCTGAACATTCATCAATTGAAGAAAATCGCATGACTGCTCTAGATGCCGCCCATTTCCGCTCTCAATGGTATCCCAAATGGAATCAAAAAAGATTCGAACAAATGCTGACTGAATTTCAAGTACCTTCTACGACCAAGTTAAATAAAGTGTCCAAAGGACAACGGCAAAAATTTGAATTGGCTGCTGCAATAGCCACTTCACCTGATCTGCTGTTGATGGATGAACCGTCTTCTGGACTAGACCCTTTCGCATGGAAAGATATGATTCGTACCTTGCATCAACTTATGGATACCGATGATCTTAGTATTCTGATCACCACCCATCGGATGGAAGAAGTGGAACGGCTTGCTGATTATGTCATGTTGATGAATGACGGCATGATCTATGGTATACAGGAAAAAGATACACTGTATCAAACATGGAAAGAAATATGGATCAATGCAGGTGTAGGCGATGCAGATGTTATTCATAGCCTGCATGAATGTGACGGCATTGTCGCATGGGAAGCACAATCCGATCTCTCTGTACGTGTGATAACAACGAATGCTATTGAATTAGAAGAAGCCGCTGCTGAAAATAATATCCCCATCCAAACCCGAGGACTCGAATGGGAAGACTTACTATACTACTGGCGCCAGAGCGCTTGGCAGTATAAGCGCGACCCAAGTTCCATGAAGAAATGATTTTTGCTTTAGCAAAATATCTTACGATAAGCGCTTGGCAATATAAGCGCGACCCAAGTTCAATGAAAAAGTGATTTTTGCTGATGCAAAATATTTGATATGAAGGGACGATAAAGTGATGAAACCATTGGTATTGAATCAAATTATCAAACATTATGCAGGTAAAACGGCTGTAGATCAACTGTCTCTTGAAGTAGAAGCAGGAGAAATTTACGGCTTGCTTGGAGCAAATGGAGCAGGTAAAACAACAACGATGCGGATGGTACTGGGACTAATTTATCCAGATGAAGGCGAGATTCTGTATGACGGTCGTCCATATCGCAAAGAGTTACAACACAAAATGGGATATCTACCAGAAGAACGTGGATTATACCCTAAAGTCAAAATCAGTGATCAACTGGTCTATCTTGGACAATTGCGTGGTATGACTCACAAAGATGCTGTTCAAAGTCTACACAAGTGGCTAGAACGGTTTGATGCGATGGAGTATTTAGATAAACGGATAGAAGAGTTATCCAAAGGAAATCAGCAGAAAATGGGCTTTATCGCTGCTGTCATACATCATCCGAGTATTTTGATTCTCGATGAAGCATTTAGTGGACTTGATCCCGTCAATGTAGAAATGCTCAAAGAAGTGATTCAAGAATTACGGGATGATGGCACAGCGATCTTATTTTCTACTCATCGGATGGAACATGTAGAAGAGTTATGCCGTAATATGACGATACTTCGTCGTTCTAAGCCTGTCTTGCAAGGAAATTTACGAGATATCAAAAACACATATCCACGCGAGAAAGTGGTCTTGCGTACAGCTCATCCATTATCTGGTTTAAGCGATATTGAAGGTATCGTGCATGTAGAGCCACAAGATGAGAACGGACGTTATCTGATCCATATTAATCAAGAACAAGCAGCACAACAGATTTTACAATTAGCAATGCAACATGGAAATGTAGAACAGTTCGAGATCAAGGAACCAACATTGAACGAAATCTTTATTAAGGTGGTGGGCAATAATGAATAAGCTTGGACATGTCATTAATTTTACCTATCGTAATAAAGTCAAAAATAAATCGTTTCGGTGGACTACATTAACTCTTGCAGTATTGTTACTGGTTGGACTCAATGTGCCGTATTTTATTCAACTATTTTCGGGTAACAACGATGAAGACAATATGAAAATTGGTATTGCAACCAGTAGCTACAATGAGATTGCGACTCAGATTCAGCAAGCAGCGCAAAAGCAACAAGCGTTATCTTCAGCGGCAGAGCATACAGCTACGAATACAAGCAGTCAAGCCAAAGACACACAGCTACAATGGCAAGCCAAAGCAGAATCTGAATCGGTTCTTCGCCAACAGGTCGAAGACGGAAGTATTGGCGGCTATCTATTATTGCAAAAGCCGACTACAGGTGACGTGGCTTTCCCAACCGTTACGTATGTCAGTGAGAAAAATAATGCAACGATTCAAAATCTATTACAAACGGCTACTCAAACCGCCAAAGTTCAATATATTGCAGAAGGCAAGTTAACCAATACGCAGTTGGAACAGATTGGGACACCTGTTATAGTCAATCAGACTTCTATTGATGATCTGAATAAGAGCTCGACAGAACCGAAAGAAAATCCAATAAAGTCCAACACTGAGAACTATATTCTAGTCTATTTGTTAATGATATTGTTCTTCTTCTCGCTCACCATTACAGGCAATATGATCGCTTCCGAGATAACAGCAGAAAAAAGCTCGCGTGTTATGGAAATCTTAATTTCCAGCCTATCTCCGCTGACTCAAATGTTCGGTAAAATTATCGGCGTTTTCTTAGTGGGACTAACACAAATTGCTTCCTATGGTATCGTGATCGCGATTAATTTATCTCTTCCATACTATCAAGAAGTACTAGCTGGATTCGATCTACATGTAAGTAATCTATCTTTGAACGTGGTTGGATTTGGATTGCTGTATTATGTATTGGGTTATTTCTTATATGCTACCTTGTTTGCGGCGATCGGTTCTATTGTGAGCCGTACAGAAGATTTAGGGCAAGCAATAGCACCGATCACCATGTTAACATTAGCGGCATTTTATATCGGAATATTTAGTATCTCGAATTCAGATTCGTTATTAATGCGTATCTCTTCCTATATTCCATTCTTCTCTCCAACGACAGTTATTGTACGTATTGGACTCGGTTCTATGCCGATCTGGGAAATAGCGATCTCGATTGCTATTCTACTGATATCGATTTTCTTCTTCGGTTGGTTATCTGCCAGAATCTATCGTACCGGTGTATTAATGTATGGTAAACGTCCAACCTTGAAAGAATTACGTAAAGCAATGAAATCTTATAAATTATAGTATATAAAGAGGTGCAATATGATGAAAAAAAGAAACAATGTAAACTGGATGCATTACAGCAAAATGGGATTAGCTTTGGGAGCACTTACCGTAGTTCTAGCAGCTTGTGGAGGTAATGCAACTCAACCATCTCCAACAACGGTAGAAACGACTACACCGCCAGCAACCACTGAACAACCGACAACCGACTCGGAAATGCTTACAGCGGAAGACATTCCAACAGCATTATTAGATGGCAAATATAAAGAAGTATACGATCAATTTAGCGACGATTTTAAAAAGCAAATATCGGAAAAAGACTTTATCACTTCAGCCGAAATGTCAATAAAATCAGTGAAAACATTCAATGAAGCAGCAGATATGGAGATCAACGATGCCGATGTTCGTTCATGGGTCAGTGATTCAGGTGATCTAGGATTGAATGTGACGATGGACAAACAGGGAACCATTCTAGGTCTACAAGCCAAAGCATTAACACCAGCAACGACTACAGATAAAGTCACTACCAAAAATGAATATGCATTTCCATTCAAAGGAGACTGGTTTGTGTTCTGGGGTGGGAATAATGCTTTGATCAATTACCATTATGAGTACGAAAGTCAGCGTTATGCGTATGACTTTATCCAGCGCAAAGACGGACACTCTTATAGTGGCGATCCACTCAAAAATGAAAGCTATTATGCTTTTGGACAACCGTTATATGCCCCTGCTGATGGTAAAGTCGTATCGGTATTGAGCAATATTGCAGATAATGAGCCTGTAGGTAAAATGAACCCTGATGTTCCTGCGGGCAATGAAGTGGTGATTGCTCATGCGAATGGAGAATACAGCGTAATCGGTCATATGAAAAAAGGATCGGCATTGGTAAAAGTTGGAGATATGGTGAAAACAGGCGATCAACTAGGATTGGTCGGCAACTCCGGTAATTCTAGCGAAGCACATTTGCATTATCAAGTGTCTGACGGAGCAGATCTGTTCAAGTCTAAAGCGATTCAGATCAAGTGGAAAGATGGAAGTGAGCCTGTACAAGGTGAGACGATTACAGCTAAATAAATTAAAGATAATAAAAAGGATAGTCATCATGACTATCCTTTTTTGTTTTATATAAAAAATATTAATACACCTTGAACATTTTATAGTTATCTTGATAATACGAAATAATAAAGTCACGAAAATGTCTTGCTGAAGAGGATAACGTCTTGTGTTTTACCCAAGATAAGCTAACAGGATAGGTAGTAGAGTCATCCGTAATTTTTATATAATTTAACCCCAATGTTCTGCAAACGGAAATAGGAATTAAAGCCACACCCTGATCAAGTTTGATAATTTCGACCAGTAAATGGGAATCAACCTCAAATGCAATCTTGGGGCTAAAGCCAGCTTTCTCACAAAGAAAAGTAGTAAAAGCACTATACTCTACATTATTAGCGAGAGTGATAAATGGTTCATCGGCAAAAAGACTTAACGAAATTTCATTTTTCCCCGTTAATCTGTGGTTCGAAGGCAAAACGAGAACAATATCTTCATCGATCAGTAAACAACTTTCTAACTCGTCATCTTGAATAGGGTGACTTGTAATGCCTAACTCAATATCTCCCTTTTTCAAACTTGTTAATATGTCGTTCTTCACTCCAATAGACTGGAGAATTTTTGATGTAGGAAAAAGGTTGATATGTTCACTGATTAGACCGGTAAGAAATCTTGGATTGGAAATGGCTATTTTTATAGTGTTAGCAAGATGATGTTCTTCCGATTGAATTGCCATTTGTGCATTTTCAATCTCAATAAAAATTCGGTTGACGTGCTTCAGAAGAATTTTGCCTGACGCACTCAGTTGAATATTTCTTCCTTTGCGATCAAATAACGTTGTTCCCAGTTCGTCTTCAAGTCTTTTGATAGTCAGGCTTAAAGAAGGCTGGGCGATGTTCAATAGTTGGGCTGCTTTGGAAATGTGTTCTGTATAGGCAACAGTCTGAAAGTATTTGAGCTGAAGCAATTCCATAGATATCCCTCACTTATTTATTGGAGTAAATGTATATATACATTATTATATATTAGATTATATGTAAATATAGATGTATTATAGATATATAAGATATATGAGTAAACACTAACCAATAAGTAAAATAGCTACTAAAAACTTTGAGTGAAAAAGGAAGGTGCATGATGAAAATTGATATCAATAATATAGCCCGAAATCTCAACACACCATTAACTGCACCCGCTTACCCTATGCCACCCTACAAATTTATTAACCGTGAATATCTCAATATTATTTATCGGACGGATGAGAAAGCTTTACGAGCAGCCGTACCAGAACCTCTTGAAATCGGTGAACCTTTAGTCAAATTCGAAGTAATGTGGATGCCTGATGTGTCTGGATTAGGTGCTTATACTGAAGCTGGTCAAGTCATTCCTGTCCGATTTAATGGTGAAGATGGCGATTACACACATTCGATGTACGTCGATAACTTCCCAGCGATTGCAAGTGGCCGAGAGCTTACAGCATATCCTAAAAAGTTAGGCGCACCTAAACTTTATGTAGATTCAGATACATTAGTAGGCACGCTTGATTACGGTTCACTTCGTATAGCCAATGCCACTATGGGATATAAGCATGTTGAAATGGATAAAGAAATAGCAAAAAGTGAAATTTGTCGCCCTAATTTTATGGTTAAAATTGCTACCGATTACAATGGGAATTTAAAGATTTGTGATTTGGTACGAACACAAATAACGAATATAGATGTTAAATGGGCTTGGACTGGACCGGCTAGACTTCAATTATTTGAACACGCACTGGCACCGCTTGCCGATCTGCCTGTTTTGGAAGTCGTTTCAGCATCTCATATTCTTACAGATTTAACGTTGAATGCGGCACAACCTGTATATAATTATCTAGAAGAACAATAAGGGAGATTTTTAAATGAGAATTGCAGTCTTAGGAGCAGGTTCTTTGGGAACCATAGTGGGAGCATATCTTGCTGCTGGAGGAATAGACGTTGAGTTGATTGATGCTTATCAAGAACATGTAGATACTCTCAATCAAGCGGGAGCTAAAGTCATTGGTACTACCGAATTTCAGGCTAAGGTGAAAGCTATTACCCCTGAAAACAAGTCAGGTAAATATGATTTAGTCTTACTGTTAACCAAACAATTATATAACGACTCTGTACTTGAAGAGTTGCTTCCATTCTTGAACGAAGATAGTGTGGTCTGTTCTTTACAAAACGGTATACCTGAACAGAAAGTAGCTTCTATTGTTGGTGACGAACGTGTTATTGCAGGTTCTGTTGAATTTGGCGCTACATTTATTGAACCTGGCGTATCCAAATTGACAACCGATTATACTCAATTTAAAGAGTATGCTTTTCAAATTGGAGAATTAAACGGTGAAACGACAGCAAGAATCCAGCGTATTAAATCGGTTTTGGATCTTGTAGGCGGAACACATATTTCCGATAATTTAGTGGGAACGAAATGGTCTAAATTACTGATTAACAATGCATTCAGTGGTTTATCCGCAGCATTAAACGGAGAATACGGAGATATTCTTGATCATGACATTGGCATTGTTAGTGCTGTTCATATCGCCGATGAGACGATAAAAGTTGGACACGCCAATGGGGTCACATTTGCTAAAATGGGTGGATTTGACTTGGAATCTCTAGAATTAACAAGCGAACATGATGTGCCTGAACGTATACAAACCTTTAGAGTCGTCATGGAACCCTCTAGATTGCTAAGAGCAAGTATGCTTCAAGATTTGGAGAAAAAACGTAAAACTGAAATCGATTATATTAATGGAGTGGTTCCACAAATGGCAGAAGGCACTGGAATCTCCACACCATTTAACGATTTAGTTATAGCACAGATCAAATTTGCTGAAGAATCTCAAACGGTGCCTAACTTTGATACCAATATCAAAGCATTTGAAAAGTTATTGAGTATCCCACAGAATAAGTGATATATACACAACATGTAAAGGACTTCCAAGCATAAGGAAGTCCTTTTTTTTCGTTAGAACCTATAGATTGTATTCTTTTAGTTGAGATCCACGATGAATTAGTTTAGACGTACCATTTGAACAATATGTTCTGCCACACTTTGTTGGCTTAGTTTGGTTTGTTCAGAAGTATGCAGAGTAACAGCTTCATTAATCATATGGGCATAGATTTGTACATACAAAGTACGTTCTTCAGCATATATATCCTGCATTGCCAGATCCAAATAGTTCTTTAGAGCAACGATTAATTTAGAAGAGAGTAACGGAATGATTTTTGAGTAATTCCGAAGGCACTTTTGTTTAACTTGCTGATGATATTCAAAGGATGCGAATACTAATTGCATTATCGTTTCTTTGGTAAATGCGCACACACCATTTGTATGCTGTTGAACAAGTTCTTCGGAGGATTGCCGTATAATTTCATCGAGTAATTCATATTTATCTTGGAAATGAGCATAAAAAGTGGCTCTATTGATTTGGGCACGTTCGGTTAAATTTTGTATGGTTATTTTATCCACATCTTTTTCTGCGATAAGTTCAAAAAGTGCTTCAAAAATCGATTCTCTTGTTCGAGTGGTGCGTATATTTCGTACTTTCATTCCCATTCATTCAACTCCTTTGTTTAAACCAACATATCGCTCATATTGTTGGTTGTTACTCTATACTGTTCCAGATAAGATTGAACTACTAAAGCAACTACTGTTGTAATAGTATAATCCTACGAAGGCGGTTAGTCTATTCAGAACGATTAAAGAGTAAGGTAAGGAGCAACATCTTATTCAGTTAACCATGTAATCAATCACAAAGTTATGCAAAATAAAACAGTGGAGGAATTAGATATGAAACTTACAGGGAATACGATTTTTATTACAGGTGGCGGTTCAGGAATTGGACGTGCGCTAGCAGAAGCATTGCACCATCTTGGTAACAAAGTCATCATTTCAGGTCGCAGAAAAGAGCGTCTGGAGGAAGTTCTGAGTGCTAATCCCGGAATGTCAGCAGTTGAATTGGATATACAAGATCTTTCCAGTATTGAGGCAACATCCAAGCAACTTATTCAGGACTTTCCCGAATTGAATGTCTTATTTAACAACGCAGGTATTATGCTTTTCGATGAGGCTGTGGGTGTCATAAATGAGGAGATTCTGATTTCAACCGTTTCTACCAACTTACTTGGACCGATCCGCATAACATCGTCATTGATCGAACATTTGAAGTCTAAAGAAGACGCTGTGATCATCAATACGACTTCTGCGGTTGGATTTATTCCCTATGCGGCAACGGCGATCTATTCAGCGACCAAAGCAGCACTTCATTCTTACACATTATCCCAACGTTATTTGCTAAAAGACACCACCGTAAAAGTACTCGAAATCATACCGCCGGGTGTTCAGACAGAACTTATGACAGATCTGAGTAAAGATCCGCATGCTATGCCACTTGAAGACTTTATTAAAGAAACAATACGATTACTGGGTACAGATACAGAAGAAGTAATCGTTGAGCAAGCAAAAATGATTCGTGATCAACAAGGTTCTAATGAAGGAGCATTTGTTACACAACTGAACGATATGGCATCACAAATATAAGTTATATCTACTGATTACATCAAAAGAGCCGTTATTGATAATGGCTCTTTTTGCTTTGAGAATGATAGAATTACAAGCCCAGATCTTCAGCAGCTTTGAGATGTCTTCGAATCAATTCTGCTTTAACATATAAAGGTTCTTCTACAATAATATCTGAGCCGAAAGCGAGCAAAGAAGAGAAAAACCAATCATCTTTAATCAGTGTTCCAGATACTCGTAACTGTTGCTCATTTTCGTTAAAGATGTATTGACTATCGAACCATTCATAAACTTTATGAGCTACATTTTTGGGGAATAACAATTCTACATGAATCATATGATTAGGATCTACATAATTATTTTGATACGGAACGGGGACATCCATGTACTCTTTTTCGATTTTTAAGGGGAGCGTTTGATAATTGTTGATCCGTAATAGTTTGAACATTCTGAAATCTTTTTTATTTTTACAATATCCATGTACATACCAGTCTTTAAACTTAAATATAAGTTTTAAAGGATCAACTGTACGCATACTTTCTTCGCCCATAGCATTGATATAGTCGAATTGTATAACTTGTTTATTCAAAATAGCTTGCTTGAGTTGGTTAAACAATTCTTGCTCATAATCGGTACTTTGCCATCTTGAAAAATCGACTTCAACCCAGTCTAAATTTCGATGGTTCTGTTTCTGATCAAATAACGCTAATAATCGATTTAATACTTTTGTTTCGTCTATATTGGGGACGGTACTCAAACTTTTCAACGCTAATAACACTTCGCTTTGTTCTTTATCAGGAATAAAAGATTTGTCTAGTACATAGTTATCCATTAAATGTACACCGCCATTTTTTCCTGTAGTTGTGTATACAGGAATGCCTGCTATAGATAAGGCTTCGATATCTCTATATATAGTCCGCAAAGATACTTCAAAATGTGTCGCTAATGCACTGGAAGTCATTTTTCGTTTATGTATTAATATCATCAATATTTCGAATAACCGATTTGATTTCATAACATATCCACCTATCTATAACATAAATAACGATACATTAAATAATATAATTATATTATGACATAGTTTGTCAGGGTTTCAACAGTATACTTAAAATACAAATGATTTTGATCTACGAATGAAAATAGAATAATAGACCATAATAGAATTGAAGTAAAAATGATAGAACGTAAGTGTGGGAGGGACATTTAATGTTGCAACTGGTTTGGTTTAAAAGAGACATTCGCTTATTTGATCATCAAGCTATTCATCATGCAGTAGCTACAGGCGAAAAAGTTCTATTTATGTATATTGCTGAACCTTCAATTTGGCAGGCAGGTGATTTAGCCAAACGCCATCTTACATTTATGCAACAAAGTTTAGAAGATATACAACAGTCTTTAAGAAAAATAGGAGGAGAATTATACGTAGCGATCGGTGAAATGGAATCGATTTTAGATGATATTTATAAAATGTATGGAGCTTTTCGTATGCACAGTCATTATGAGCATGGGATTCAACCTACTTTTGATCGCGATCTACGTGTTAAACGCTGGATGCATGAACATACATGCCTATGGACAGAGTATGCTGATTTTCCTGTGGTTAGGGGAAAAAATGCACCTAGAAGAAGAGATTTTTTAAAAGAATGGATAAAAGAACCGATTCTTGCTATTCCTCGACAGGTTTTTTCGTTATCAACAGTTCCTAACGAACTCACCAATGATCTCACTATTTTGGAATCATTGCAGGTTCCCGGTGAAGAAAAAGCAATCGATATACGTGGTGGTGAAAAAGAAGGCATTGCCTATGCAAAGCGCTTTTTTGAAGAAAAGTATATGCGGTACAACATAGATATGAATAAGCCTTATGTTGCGCCTTCCTCATCTAGTATCATATCCCCTTATCTGACATGGGGAAATATTTCGTTAAAATCTTTGATGCGTGCGGTGCAAAAGCATATGAAACATTTAAAACAGACTGCGAATCCATCAGAATATGATTTTTTATTTGAACAATTGAAGTCTTTCCAAGCACGTCTAGAATGGCGAAGTAGCTTTGTACAGACGGTTGAGAACTTTCCTATGATGCATATTAGGTCATTAGATTCTAGATTTGAAGGTATACGTCATCAGAATCCTGAATTATTGAATGCTTATATTAAAGGTGAAACAGGATTCCCATTTCTGGATGCCTGTATGCGTAGCTTACAACAAACAGGATGGATTAATTTTAAACAGCGAGCCATGTTAGCGACATTTGGATGTAACGTTTTGCTTTTAGATTGGCGAGTGGTTGGCAAGGTTTTGGCTCATGCTTTTACTGATTATGATCCAGGGATTCACTGGAAACAGATGCAACTTCAATCTGGTATTGATCCTAAACATCATATTCCAATGCATAATGTGATTAAGCAGGGTAAAGAAAATGACCCTAAAGGTGAATTTATCAAATTATATATTCCTGAATTGCGTCATTTGGATGATACAAATATCCATGAACCATGGAGTCTTGAAATCAATCCCTATATCACACCTATTATTGACCTCAAACAGTCGATGGATGATCACAAAAAACTATTATATGGGATAAAAAAGAACGGTCATGCCAGTGAGTAGATTCATTTATGTGGCTAGAAATAAGAAGGAGTGAATGGGGTGAACAAGACTAAAATCGTACAGATGTATAAGATATTAAGCCATACTCAGCCTACTTTTGAAGAAACAGATAATGACTGGATTACTCACGGATTAAACAGTACTCCTTTTAAACTATTAGTATCTGTAGCGATTTCTACACCGCAAGAATTAATTGAACTTGAAGATGAGGAGTTAGCTACTAAAAAAGAAAAAAGATAAGGTTAATTATTTTGACCATTATGTGTAGGATTGATACAATAATATAAATGATACAATTATAAACTTTGGTTAGATTAGGTGGAAAACAATTGGAAAATCATAAGGATACTTTGGATAGATGGTTGTCATTGTCAGACGGTTATTTTAGTGTCCAACATAAATTAGAACAAGCTTTAGAAGAACAATATCAGTTATCGTTAAAAGAATTTTATACATTATATTTTATATGTAATGCAGAAGACAAAAAACTACGGTTGCAACAGCTCCAAGAAATGATAGGTTTAAGCCAAAGTGCGACTTCTCGTTTAGTTGTACGAATGGAAGCGAAAAGTTGTGGAGCTTTGGAACGACATACTTGTGAAGATGACAAGCGTGGGATATATACTCGAATCACTGAATTAGGAGAAAATAAGCTTCAACGTGCATTAATAACGTTCAATGAACTGTTACAACAAGAAATTGAGCCAGAGCAGTTTATCCAGTTACAACATATATTTAAAAAAAGAAATCACAAATAGAACAAAGTACGTGGATTGTTTAAAACAACTTGTTATCTAGTTAACAGGTTGTTTTTTAGCTTGAACTGTTTAATGTCCGCGAACTTGACAATCATTTAGCAATGCGTTAAATTATATGCATGCGCATGAATTTAATTTAAAAATAAGGAATGATACCTGTGAAAGTACTTGTGATCGGTTCAAATGGACAAATCGGACAGAAATTAATTACATTGTTACATGAAAGTAAACAACATACAGTACGGGCAATGATTCGTAAACAAGAACAATCCAAAGCGTATGAAGATGTAGGTATAGAGACAGTTGTCGCTGATTTAGAAGGATCTGTTGATTCCATCATAGAAGCGACGCAAGGATGCGATGCGATCGTATTCACAGCAGGTTCTGGTGGTAAAACAGGAGATGACAAAACGTTGTTGATTGATTTGGATGGTGCCGGCAAATCGATTGAAGCTGCTGAACAAGCTTCTATTAAACGTTTTATTATGGTCAGTGCTATTCAAGCCAATCATCGTGACAACTGGCATGAACATATTCGTCCTTATTATGCTGCCAAACATTATGCTGATAAAATCTTAAAAAGTAGTGATTTGAATTATACGATTATTCGTCCGGGTATTCTTTTGAATGAACCAGGAACAGGCAAAGTATTAGCTGAATCCAATATTACAAACGGAAATATTCCAAGAGAAGATGTAGCTAGGGCAATATTGTTTGCATTAGATGAACCTCATACCTATAAAAAAGAATTTGATTTAATTGCGGGTGATCTTGCGATGCCTGAAGCTTTTCAAAAAATATAATATTAACGATTACTAATTACATGCATGCGCATGAATTTTATTTAAAGGGGAATACTAAAGTGAATACTAATCAATTAAAAGATTTATTTAGCACATATCATTTGAAAGGATTAGAGTTGAAGAATCGCACAATGATGTCTCCAATGTGTCAATATTCAGTTGAACATAAAGATGGCATTGCTACAGATTGGCATTATATGCATTATGTTAGTCGGGCAATTGGAGGTACAGCACTGATCATGATTGAAATGACCGATGTCGAACCAGATGGTCGTATCTCTGACTTTGATCTAGGGCTATGGTCAGATGAGCAGATTCCAGCACTAAAAAGAATTGTTGATGCTTGTCATAGTTATGGTGCTAAAGTAGGTATTCAAATTGCGCATGCTGGTCGTAAAGCAGAAGATGCTGATATACCTGTTGCCCCTTCTGCTATTGCTTTTGATTCCAATTCAAAAACGCCACGAGCTCTTTCTACTGAAGAAGTAAAGGGAATGGTTGAAAAGTTCCGTAGTGCTGTTGCTCGTGCAGTCCAAGCCGGATTTGATACGATTGAAATTCATGGCGCACATGGCTATCTGATTCATCAATTCCATTCTCCATTAACCAACAAACGGGAAGATGAGTATGGTCAAGATTTAACTCGATTTGGTCGAGAAGTGATCACCGCCGCTAAAAATGAAATGCCAGAAGATATGCCTTTATTGATGCGCATTTCAGCGAAAGAATATGTTGAAGGTGGATATGGTATTCAAGAAAGTATTGCATTTGCTAAAGTATATCAGTCAGCAGGCGTAGATATGTTTGATATTTCTTCTGGTGGTGAGGGGCAGATTGCTGCTTGGGGTAAACCTGGAACTCATGCTGCGTATCAGGTTCCTTTAGCTAAAGAGATTAAACAAGCACTCGATGTACCTGTAATCGCTGTGGGACGATTGGATGATCCTATTGTAGCAAATGCTGTTATTGGTAATGAGGAGAGCGATCTTGTTGCTATAGGTAGAGGATTGTTACGAAATCCTTATTGGACATTGGAAGCTGCTTCTTTATTGAAAAAAGAAACACAAATTCCTATACAATATACAACCGGTTTCTAAAAGCAGAATCATAAATCATACAATCTCAAAACACGACTCAGTCTAGCAAGTACTGAGTCGTGTTTTTTATTTATAAAAATGTTCTCCTAATAATTTATATTCTCTTGCATAATTCGACATATTCGTTTACTATTTTCCCATAACTTAGTGCTTCAGACATATGATTTTTGGGTACGGTCTTCAAAAAGTTTGCTTTGATCAGAGGGGAAGAAAGCGAATGATCGGTTTTTTCAGAAAACGGTTAGTGGTACGTATTATTGCTTTTGTTACATTAGTTATTACTATTATTGTTGTTGGAAGTATATTGCTACAGATCGCTAATATGAGATCAGCCGCACAAGGCGCTATTTCAAGTTACAATATTCAGATTGCGCAGAGTTATGTGAACCAGTTGGACAAAGCCTCGTATGCAACATTTGCGAAAGACCCCAAAGAAAACGATATGTTTCTGAAGATTCGTGATGAATTGGATGATTTTCGTGAACGTATTGGTGCTATGTATGTTTATTTTGTCAAAATAGACGATAAAGGTACCCCTCTTATTATGATAGACGGCATGAAAGATCCGGATAAAGCTTCCGCTATTAATGAAGTTACCGATATTCCTGTAGAAGCGATTCAAAAGTTACAGCAAGGACAAACAGCCAGTTCTCCTGTTATTAACAATCCCGAATATGGGAACTATATTTCGTCGTATGCACCGATTCTCGATAGTAATGGCGTGCTTATCGGTGTTCTTGGTATTGATACAGCAGTCTCCATTATCGGAAGTGTAGAATCCGATATTATCCAACAAAGTATTCCGTTCTATGGTTTGCTGGTCTTGATTACGATTGTGGGGATAGCGATTGTGATGTGGTTTATTATTAGAGGATTACGTCCACTGAAGCCACTCAAAGCAAGTGTGGAAAAAATGGCACAAGGCGAACTTGCAGCCGCCCATCAGATTTTAACTTCATACCGTTTACGGAGCGAAGATGAGATAGGAACGACCTATCAAGCGATGATGCATATGTCAGGTCATCTGAACAAAATGGTAAGCGATATGGTGGAAGGTGTAGTTGTAACGACAGACATTTTATCAGAATCGACCAAGCAGTTTAACCATAATACTCAAGAAATGTTAGCCATGAGCACCACAGTCCATCAATCGGTTGAACAGATTAGACATGGCGCACGTACTCAAAAGCAAGGGGCAAGTGATAGTGCGCATGCGATGGAAGAGATCGCTAAAGGCATTACAGAGATATCGGAATCTTCTATGGCGGTATCGGACGCGGCTACAAGTGCGCTAACGACCGTAGAATCAGGTAAACAAAGTATGTCACGTATGAAAAAGCAAATGGAACATATTTCAGATGTGTCGGGTAAAGTCGTATTGAGAGTCGAAGTGTTAACTAATTATTCGCAAGAGATTGGTACTGCATTACAAGCAGTGCGTGACTTTGCCAGTCAGACCAAATTGTTAGCGTTAAATGCGTCTATTGAAGCGGCACATGCAGGTGAGCAGGGCAAAGGATTTGCTGTAGTTGCTGCTGAAGTCAGAAAGCTTGCAGAAGCTTCAAGCACTTCTATGGAAAATATCTCGAACTTGTTATTGCATATTCAACAAGAATCTCAGCAGATTGGTTCACAGGTTGGAGTGACCGTGCAAGAAATTGGACAAGGAGTGACACTGACTGCTGAAGCAGAATTAGCATTTGCTCAGGTCTTGGATACGTTCCAAACGGTGACTGCACGTATTCAAGAAGTCTCTACAGCAGCTGAAGAAATATCGGCAGGTTCAGAAGAAGCAGCGGCTTCTGTCCATACGATTGCTCAGATTTCGGTAGAAGTATCGGATCATTCGGATGAAATCTATCGCTTGATCCGTGAACAAGCAACCATGTTCGAAAGTGTAGCACAGACCTCTACTGTATTAGAACAACAGACTCATGAAATGAATAAAGCGATAAAAACAGTAAAAGTCTAATTATAGAGCGCTAAAGTGATTGTATGATTAGAACTGAAAATATATAGCAACGATTTCTCAAAATCTAAAATAACACCCCAAAAAGTAGAGTGCATCGTTATATGCCTTCTACTTTTTTTAGATGGGCGAGATTATGAAGGTTGTATCATTTAGATGAATACATAGAATACAATAATTATAGAGTTAAATAGCAAGGAGCGATGCAGAAATGAACGCTATACCGTCAATCAAACAACGATATGATTTACTATTTCCAGATGAGGTGATCACACCACAGGTAGTGACTAAGATTGAGCAACAATTACAGTTACAATTACCTGACGATTTTAAAGAGATCGCTTTATTTTTTAATGGAGGGTTGGTCGGGGGCATTTCTATATTTAGTTATGCCAATCATCATCCTAATCTAATCGAAGAAACACTCCGCTTACGAAAAGACACTCAATTTCCTCATTCGTTGGTGTTTTTAGCAGAGCCTGCGGGAAGTATGATCGTATTGGATACAGCAACTACTCCATCGGTGATCTGGTGCGATAGCATCGATGTCTATCGACTGCATGATCGATCATTTCAAGTAGCGCCTGATACATGGGATACGTTTAGTGACTTTTTTGCATATCTCCTGACACAAGAAGAACAAGAAGCATAAACGTTATACCAAATTGATAAGGTTTATATCACGAAGCTATTGAATAGCGAACAAATATTAGAGTTATATCTATCTACAGATATACACGATGACATTTATATCGATCTTTAAGTAGATGTAAATCTTTGCATATTGATCTACAATAAATACAATCATACAGATGTTATGTAGATCAGCGGAGGGTACATATGGATATAGAGCAAGAACATGCGTATAGGTATTTGATTCGTATATTTGGAACGATCGTACTGATGATCACTAGCTATAATGAATATGCGAATTATGGAGTATTTAATCAGTATGGCACTTTATTGATTTTACTTCTCTATGTATCTATTATTTGGATTCCCAAAATATGGCGTAGTCGAACCATATACATTATTTTGTCTACAGTCATTATCAGTACAGCATTATCTCTTCATTATCAGTATGGATCTGTGAATTCAAGTTTATTATGGCCGTTATTGTTTTTGAGTATATTTATCAATCGTAATTACCGGTATGTCACGATCGTCGTGAGTCTGGTTACGATCACAGTGATTGTATTGGTTTATGCTTTTTCTTTTGGGAGTTTATTGGCGATTATCGGTGTTTTTCTAGTCGTACGCAGTTCTCAAATTCGTCAAAATGCTTATGCTTTGACCAAATCACATCTGGAGCAATTAGATCAAGCGCATAAGGAGTTACAAGAAGCCCATCTGGAACTGCAAGAAGCAAGTGCTCATTCCGTACGTTATGCCGCATTAGAAGAACGAACACGGCTAGCGCGAGAAATACACGATGGATTAGGGCATCAACTAACATCACTTATTATTCAATTACAAGCTTTGGAGATTATGCAATCTACAGAACCACAGCATATGCCAGAGCGCATCAAGCAATTAATAGGCATCGCTCGTCAAGCTCTTACAGAGGTACGTATAGCTGTTAAAGAATGGTCAAATGATGAGATGGGCTTAGGATTGGTCGCTTTAAAAGGATTAATCACACAAACAGGGCAACGTTCTGCACTCAAGCTTACTTTTGTAGAAGATTCTCCCATAACAGAATGGTCGATTCAGACCAGTATTGTGTTGTATCGAGTCCTACAAGAATCATTAACCAATGTACTTCGTCATGCACAAGCGGATACTGCTTCCGTCCATATTGAAGAAAAAGATCAGCACGTCTATTTACGTATTGCCGATAATGGAATCTATACAAATAAAGATGCTGTAAAGATAGGCTATGGATTAAAAAGTATGATTGAACGTTGTAAGCAACAAGGAGGAACCTGTCAATTTGAGCCTGTGTTACCTCATGGTTTCTGTATTCAAGCTATGATTCCGATCGGAAATCCAATCCAACCTTAAGGAGAAATAATCATGAGTGATCTATCCCAAATTCGCATCGTGCTTGCAGACGATCAACCGATTGTACGTCAAGGATTACAGTATATTATTAATGCGCAACCTGATATGGAATGTGTAGGTGAAGCAAGTAATGGGAATCAAGCATTAGAAGTTACGCTGGCGCAACAGCCTGATATGGTATTGATGGATATTCAGATGCCAGAGTGCTCCGGGTTAGAAGCGACAGAACAGATTTTGCGTGTATTACCAGATATGAAAATTGTGTTGCTAACCACATTCGATGTACAAGACTATATCAAAGAAGGTATCCGCGCAGGAGCAACTGGTTTTCTACTGAAAGATGCAGATACGCAAGAATTACTAGCAGGCATTCGGGCAGTGTATAAAGGTGAAGCACTATACAAAACACCACTTGCTAGCAAAGCACTCGCTGAAGCGCTCAAAAGGGCAGAACCCTCACAACCGCCTCATCCGACCACATATGAAATGATCGAGCCGTTAACCGATCAAGAATTAATTGTGTTACAACAGATGGCGTATGGCAAACGTAATTCAGAGATTGCATTGGCGCTACATATTTCACATGGTACTGTCAAAACGCATGCACATCGTATTTTTCAAAAATTAGATGTAGAAGATCGGACGCAAGCAGTAGTACTGGCGATACGACAAGGTTTAGTGCAATAGATGAGAAAGTTAGGTATATCGCTAGATAGATACAAAGGTGCTGAAAGATCAACCTGCAAGTAGACTAATACAAACGGTGAGACCCTTAGAATAAAGGTATAACCAAATTCCAAGGAGGTCATCTTATGTATTCGAATGTAGGTACAGCATTACTCGTGATTTGTATTATTGTGTGGGTTATTTTTCGTCAATTGCGTCCCAAACCGGTCAAAAAATTATTTTTTATTATTTTGCCAATAATTGCTATGTATGAAGTGTATCAGACCTTTCCTAAACAAGCGGTACCCATTGCACAATGGATTGAATGTATTCTTGTCGTCGCCGCTGCATTGGTCGCTGGAACGATACAAGCATGGTATAGCAAAGTCTATATTCAAGATCAGATTGTCTATGTTCAAGCAACAACGATTACGATAATTACATGGGTAAGCTTTATCGTTTTTCGAATCGGAGTAGGTTTTGCTTGTGGAGAGTTTGCAACAGGGTATCACCGTATTCAATGGATATTATGGATCGGAATTGCTGTTATCTTCGCTACACGTAGTCTGATCTTATATGCCAAATTCCCGGAGATTAAGCAGGCATTTACACCTTCTAAAGTCAGTTAATTGATTTACAAATATCCCTTTATTTATCACAAAGTATAAATATAACGAAATAATGTATTGTACTTGAAACTAGATTATGCAATATTTAAAAGGACACGTTTGGCTTTGAATGCACATTACACATTCAGAGGGAGTTCTATCATGAAAAATTGGCACCAAAAGATGCTTTCGCTTGTGCTCGCAGCAGGTCTACTGGCGACAGCTTCACCAGCAATGGCGGCTACATCCACACAGCCGTTAACCGTTAAGGTAAATGATCAGAAGATTCAATACAGTAAAGGCATTGCACCCACTGTTCAACAGAAAGTTACTTTAGTTCCACTTCGTTCGACATTACAAGCAATGAATATTCAATTATCCAAAGTATCCAAAGACAGCATAACGGTTGTCGCTAATGGCAAAAGTGTTACTGTTAACAGCAAACTATTTAAAATCAATGGAACTGCTTATGTGCCGATTCGCACATTTGGTGAATTAACAGGATACACAGTGATCTGGAATGCCAAAACGCGTACAATCCAGCTGAATTCACCGCCAGTTGCACCCACTCTTCCTGTAGTAGAAAATAATACTCCTCCTGTCGATACAACGACTGCTCCTACAGAGAACACAGCACCACCTGTCGTGACTCCAGACCCTAGCAGTACTGTAACACCAACACCTGCACCATCTACAGAAACTGCCGATACCGGTGGTCGTGGATTTATGTGGGAAGTACAAAATAACGGGAATACCGTGTACTTGGTCGGTTCTATACATATTGCCAATGAAAGTTTTTATCCGTTACGTAAAGAGTATGAACAAGCATTCTCGCAAGCTAATTATCTTGGGGTAGAAGTAGACATTACCCAGATATCGGATGAAGCGATGCAAAAGCGTGTATTGGAAATCGGTGAGTACAAAGATGGAAGCAGACTGCAAGATCATCTTTCTACGTATACGTATGCCAAATTAGGTAAAGCGCTTCTAGCGAATGATTGGAAACGCGATGCGTTAGATCGTTTCAAACCATGGGTAGCAGACATGATTGTTAGCTCATTTGCTCCAAGTGATCCAGAGTACAAATCCGCTGATGGCATCGATCTGCATTTTATTCAACAAGCTGCAGAACGCAAAATCACAGTGATGGAATTAGAGTCACAAGACTCACAGCTTACGATGCTAAATAACTTCTCTGATGAATTACAAGAACAAATGCTGTATTCTACACTCTACGATTTGGACAACCCGAATCAAGCTGATCTGCATGAAAATACAGATGAAGCCGCAGAAATGTGGAAAACAGGCGATGAGAAAAAATTGCTAGAATTAACAAACAGTACAGCAGGTAATGAAGAATATAATAAAGCGATACTGGTTGATCGCAACGTTGGAATGGCGCAAAAAATTGATGGCTATCTAAAAAGTGGTGGCAATCAGAAATACTTTATCGTTGTCGGTGCTGCTCATTATCTAGGTAACGATGGTATTATTCATTTGCTTGAGAAAAAAGGATATACAGTTACACGAAAATAATAGGTATTATCAGCATTTGTATTCATCATTAGTTCTATCCAGTGACATTCAAACCATAAACGTGCTCCGAAAAGCCACCTCATTCGTTGATGAATGAAGTGGTTTTTTGTTGCAAATACAACAAAAATAAACTATATTAATATCAACTATTTGTTGCATTTACAACAAAATGATTAAAGGAGATAAATATGAAAGAGATACTTCGTGAAATCGGAATGATTGCTAGAGCGCTAGATAGTATTAGCAATATTGAATTTAAAGAGTATAACCTGACAAAAGGTCAGTATTTGTACCTTGTACGTATCTGTGAGAATCCTGGTATGATTCAAGAAAAATTAGCAGAAATGATCAAAGTCGATCGAACAACAGCTGCTCGCGCGATTAAAAATTTAGAAGCGAATGGATTGGTGCACAAAAAAGAAGATCCACATAACAAAAAGATCAAAAAGCTTTTTGCTACAGATCAAGGAGAACAGATCTATCCTATGATCAAAAAAGAAAATGATTACTCTAATCTGATGGCGCTGGAAGGGTTGTCAGAAGCCGAAACTGATTTGATTTTCGACCTTCTGCAAAAAGTAAGAAAAAATGTAGAAAAGGATTGGACATTTGTGAAGAAAGGCAATAAACGCAATTATCAAGACGGTATAAAGGAGCGATCTGCCCAGATGAGTATCACAATACGACCATGTACTTTAGAAGATATCGAAGAGTTACAAGAGATTAGCTATCAGACATTCAACGAGACATTTAGAGAACAGAATTCACCTGAAAATATCGATCATTATTTGGAGAAAGCATTCAATCGTCCACAGTTGGAAGAAGAATTAAAGAATCCGTATTCGCAGTTCTTTTTCGCTGATGTGAATAATGAACTTGCTGGTTATCTCAAGATCAATACGGATCAAGCACAATCGGAAGAAATGAGCGAAGATGCTCTGGAAATTGAACGCATCTATATCAAGCAATCATTTCAAAAACATGGCGTAGGCAAGTATCTATTTCAGCAAGCCCTTCAGATCGCGCAACAATTGAATAAACAGCAGATGTGGCTGGGCGTATGGGAAAAGAATGATAATGCTATCGCCTTTTATCAAAAGCTAGGGTTTGAGCTAACCGGTCAACATTCGTTTTATATGGGAGATGAACAGCAGACTGATTTAATCATGACAAAAAGACCACTTTAATGATAAGTGGTCTTTTTGTCTAGAATAGGATGAAATTAGTATGAAAACTTAGCTTGATACGCATTCATTTCTTTATGGAACTGTGTCAGTAATTTGTTGGCTATTGCTAATTGAGTATTTGCTTTTTTGGAGATGCTAGGATCTAATTTCTTTTTGGATAAATACTTTTGGAAAAGAAGCATACCTTGCAATTGATAATTAGCGCCTTTTACATATATTCTATGCATACGAGCCAAGTCTTTGTTAGGAGTATAGATTTTTTGTACCCCTTTAACAAACTTTTTATAGTTCGGAAGGGCAATACCTGTAATCTCTACATAAGAAGGACGATGATCTGAAGCTTTCACTTTTTTATTTTCTTTAAAAATAGTCAGAGCAATCTGTTCATATTCTTGAAGAGGTTCCAATTGAGCATCATAATCCACATAGTCATGATACGCCTGCTTGTATTTGGCAGGGACATGGCTATCATCATAACCATATTCAGAAGAAGTTGCTGCATGAGTGGACTGAAGAGGTGCAACCAATAACGCACTTTGTACGATCAAAAAGGTAAGCGTCAATATCCACAATAATCGAGCTTTCACGTTACTATATAATCCCCTTTCGCTAATATATTAGAGAAGACTCATTATAACATAGGTTGATTTTGTCATTTCCTGTTACTATTTGTATCGTCATTTTGCACTCTTTCTTTTAGAAAGTTAGCAAGCATATTTTAGTGTATATGGTCAATATAAGCAAATTTAATTGCTTGGTGAGTATTGGAAACGGTTAACTTATAAAGAATGAACCTTTAGCACATTGCTAAACACGGTAAGATGTTAACACGTTCTATAGGTGCTTTGCTATCTTCTTAAGGAAAAGGAAGTGTACAGATGGTCAAAAGAGTGATTGTAACAGGTGGTAGTGGACTCGCTGGTAAATGGGTAGTGAAAGAACTATTTGAACAAGGGTATGAGGTACTGAATCTGGATAAAGTGCCTTTGGATCATCCACATGTACGGACATTAATTACAGACCTTACGGATGCAGGGCAAGTGTTTAATGCTTTGGCTAGTCCTACGATTGATAAAAGTTACCACGAATCGATCGCATCACAACCGATTGATGCCATTATTCATCTGGCGGCGATTCCGCAAATTTTAACGTATCCTGATAACGAAGTGTATCGAATTAATGTGATGAGCACTTACAATATATTGGACGCGGCAACTAAATATAATATTCCTAAAGTGATTCTTGCTTCGAGTGAAACGACTTATGGTACTTGTTTTGCAGATGAACATCGTGATCCTGATTATTTCCCATTGGATGAAGAGTATCCTATTAATCCGATGGATAGTTATGCTATGTCTAAAGTCGTTAATGAAGTAACTGCCAAAGCTTTTCAGACCCGTACAGGTATTGATGTGTACTGCTTCCGGATTGCCAATGTGATTGATCCTGCGAGATATGTAGATTTCCCTGCTTATTTTGCCGACCCTATTCAGCGCAAACGGATAACATGGAGCTATATTGATACTCGTGATCTAGCACTGGCATGCCGATTAGCGGTAGAGACAGATGGCTTAGGATTCCAGGTGATGAATATTGCGGCTGATGATGTGTCTTCTGATCGACCGACCAAAGAATTGATCGCAGAGTATTACCCGAATGTTCCTGTGAAAAAAGAATTAGGTGAATATGAGACATTGGTGAGCAATACCAAAGTCAAACGATTGCTTGGATTCGAGCAACAGCATTATTGGAGATCTTATGTAGACGTAGATACAAAATAGAATACAACATACGATCAAAAAGGGATTTAGCCGTCATATCAGCTAAATCCTTTTTTTATTATTGATCTACGCTAGTATGATTACTGTGAAAATGGAGCGTTATACAAAGCGATTTCTTCATTAAATTCACTGATCAATAACTGACCTTGAGTGAATTTGACGTTCGCTTTTTTGATAATAGTTGGGTCAGGGTTAAGCTTAGACACGTATTTCTGGAAAAGGACCATCCCTTCCAATTGAAGCGTAGTTCCTTTGATCAATTTGGAGTGGATAGTGGAAAGATCATTGTTGTTAGGCTTTAGTTGCTTCATTCCACTTAGAAATTTTTTGTAATTGGGAATCGCGATATTCGTCATTTCGCTATAAGCTTGCTTGCGTGTAGAAGCTAATACTTTTTTGTACTTGTTTAGAATCGAGACTGCTTTGGTCTCATAAGGAACCCACTCTTTATATTGACTATAATAATCGACATAATCATCAAAAGCTTGCTGTAGCTCAGGAGCAACTTCATGATCGCTGTAGGTATCTTCTTCGATATCAATCGGTTCAGGTGCAGAAGGACTTTGGTTAGACAGTGGTTTGTTTGTTGTTGCTGCATGTATAGTAGCTGATGAATAAAACACAGGGATAAGTGTAAATATCATCAACATCACGATCACTCGCAACGATTGCTTTTTCATAGACAATAAAGTCTCCTTTGTACCTTTTTTTCTATAAAAATCCATTTATAAAGGTATCATATCAGAAAAGGTTCGCCAAGAGGTAACACTAAAATAACACAATCCCAATAACTGCTGAACCTGCGATCACCATTAAAGGATGAAGCTTGTACTTAACAATAGCCCAGAATGCGGCAACACCAATCAGTAAAGTCGCTAGTGTTGTCCAGCTCATGACAACTTCAGCATGATTAGACAGACCAAAATGGATCGCTGCGTAAGCAATCAATCCGGTAATAATAGGGCGTAATCCGTAAAAGGATGATTTGACCCACCTATTCGAATGGATTCGGTAAAAGAACGCTGCAATGATAATCACAACAATCAGCGAAGGAAGTACAATCCCTGTCGTCGCTACAATAGCTCCTGTTAAACCTGCGGTCTCATAGCCAATCAAGGTTGCACTATTGGTAGCAATCGGTCCGGGGGACATTCCAGCAAGGGAGACTGTACTTTGAAATTGTGCATCGGTTAGCCATCCGTATCGGCTAGATTCATACTGGATCATCGGAATCACAGCATAACCGCCACCGAATGAGCTAAAGCCAATTTTTAAAAAGCTTAAAAATAATTGCCATAATAACATGATATCTCCCCCTTAGATATAATACTCAATCGTCGGTGGAATATGATCATGGGTGGCTTTTTCAGTACGTGTGGTCATGCCTAGTTTCTTTTTGGCTTGAATAATTAAGATCCCTATTCCAAGTCCGAAAAGAATCATAAAGATCGGATTCAGACCGGTGATCAGCAGTGTAATGAGTGCGCCAATCGCAACAACAATCGTAGAGCGATCAAAGAGTGCATTTTTACCCATCCGATAAGCCGCAACAGCAATCAGCCCGATCACAGCGCCATGAATCCCTTGAAAAGCCGCTTGCACTTTAGGTTGATCTTGAAAAAAAGAATAAAAAGCGCTTAAAGCAAATACGATAAAAAACGTAGGTAATGTAATACCGAGTACAGCCGCTATCGCTCCGGGAATCTTTCCCATTCGATATCCTAGAAACGTAGAAGCATTCACTCCTACACCGCCAGGAGCAGAGCCTGCAATCGATAATAGATCGCTCATGTCTTGTGCATTAATCCATTTACGCTTGTACACCACTTCTTTTTCCAATATCGGAATCATCGCATAACCACCACCAAAAGTCGCAGGGCCAATTTTGAAAAAAATCCAGAAAAGATTCCATAATAAATGTATGTTGAACTGAAGATGTTCAGTTTTAGTTGTTTTCATGTTCTTCACTCCGCTCTTAGTTACAAGTATATCATCTTTTAATCATTTTGAAATAAACTTTGGCTTGTGAGGAGTTCAATGTTTCTAATCATTGCTAAAGTGTTTGCTTATAAATCAAAAATAGGCTATAAAATAAGTGTATTTATGTTCTTTTTTTCTCGTTGATAAAAAGTGGTCAAGGCGATGTTTACAGGATACAATGAAGGCAGATTTTAACCTTGAAGCGGAGTTGAAGAGGGATAGATCGTTTACGGTATCACCTCTTTTTTTATAAAATATGTCGCATGTATCCTGCTAAATGTTAGAGAAGGGAAGAACGTATGAATACATTTCAATTTCCAATGAAAATGGTCAAACGGCAAGTCTATGATCGTATAGCAGTGCAAGACCAGATTTCCAAAACCGAGTTGTTGCAAGAAATGGATATTACCAGTAGTAGTCTGAATCGTATTCTCGATGAACTGGTACGAGAAGGATGGATCAGTGAATCAGGTCAAGGACAATCGACAGGTGGACGGCGACCTACATTATATCGGATCGATCCTACTCATCGTTATATTTTGGGATTGGAGATTTCTCGTGTCTATTCGGTGCTAGGATTATACGATCTTCAGATGAACACGATTGCTTCGTATCGCTGGTTTATGGATGAAGAGATGACACCGGAGCGCTTAGTCGATTATGTGGAAGAACGTATCGACTGGATGTTGAATGATTATCAATTAACATGGAGTCAGATTATCGGTATAGGGATTGGTGCAGTCGGCCCTCTAGATCGAGAAAAAGGGATCATTCTGAATCCTGTTTATTTTCCAGCGAACGGTTGGAAAAATGTTGCGATCTGCCAGATGCTGAATGAACGTACAGGACTGATGGCTGTGCTTGAAAATGGAGCGAATACAGCTTTGATCGGCGAACACTGGGCAGTTCGAGATGAGAACATGCAACATATGTTATTTGTAAATGTAGGAGCAGGGATTCGTTCTGCTATGATGTCTGGTGGACAATTGGTACGTGGGGCTGTAGATCGTGAAGGATCTATCGGACAGATGATTATTCAGACCGATGGAGAAAGACTTCATGATCAAGGAAATTATGGAGCATTAGAAGCTTTTGCTTCGGTTCAAGCGTTAGAACAACAAGTTCGGCAACGGATGAAGCTTGGCATGGATATCTGGGAAGCCGCAGAAGATTTAAGACCGGAACAAGTTCATTTTGATACGTTGATTACAGGGCTGAATCAAGGGAATATTTTTCTACAAGAGTTATTTGCTCGTTCTGCCGGTTATATGGGGATTGGTCTTGCGAATATTATTCATATTCTACTACCGGAGAAAGTGATCCTTGGCGGAGCTCTGATTAATGCCAATCCTTCTTATTATGAACAAGCCATAGCTGTGGCTCGCAAGAAAGTAGGGTATGATGATAGTTACCAGCCTATCTTCTCCAAAGGCGTGTTACAAGAACGCGCTGTTGCTGTAGGCGCTGCTGTAATGATTTTGCAACAGATGGAGTTGTAATCGGATCGGTTGGATTGACGCTACGTCGGGATGATGCTAACATGGCGATGTGACATTACAATATCTGTATATCTGAGGAGAGAAAAATGATGAGTAACCACAACAACTTTCCGATCGAACTAGGGCAATTCCGTGATGATCTTGGATTGCTAGAAGACGAAGCATTTCAAAAAGGGTTTCTCATATTGGACGAACAAGGTAATGAACATGATATGATGATTGTCAAAACGTTTACGTATGATCAGATTCCATATGCTCTTTTGTTACATAAAGAACCTTCTCCGCTAGATGGTACGATTTTGAAAGTGGAATATGATGAGGAAGAAGATGAATTTTTCTTAAATCATATTACCGATGATGAAGAATGGGAACGCATGGGGCAAGTATATGAAGTTATTATTCAGTTAAATAAAGACAATCCTACCGATAAGTAGAATAAAAATAAAGCCCTCCTCATAGATATAGAGGAAGGCTTTATTTTTATTTATTCAAACTTAACAATATAATTTGCAAATCGATCATTGAATTGCTCTACTAAGTCGCCGCCTTGCCCGATCAGATTAATTCCTTTTTGGACAGAGGTGTAATTCACTTTAGAAGTAGATAATCCTTTTTTGATTAATTTCATCCCTTGCAGATTGAGAGAAGCTCCTTTGATGTACACTTTGTGCATAGAAGCTATTTCTTTATTGTTGGTTTTGATCTTTTTCATGCCTTTTAAAAACAAAGTATAGTTCGGAATAATCGTCTTGGTCAGTGCAGTATAAGCAGGTTTACGATTAGAAGTACCGAATCCGTTAAACGTATTGAGTTTGTCTACCGACTTGTTCTCATAATCAGCCAAGACCGCAACGTCATCTGCATAATCTAACAATTGCTCGTATTCTTCTAACAAAGCAGGATCGATATCTTCGTCAGTATACGTATCTTCATCTACATTTGTACTATTGTCCTCTGAGATCCATTCACTGTCTGTTGAATCTGTCGAAGTGGTATCTTCGGCTGCGAAGGCAGAAGCAGTAGGCATCAAAGGAGTAGCGATCAGTAGAAAAGCAAGTAATGCTGTACATAAATTCTTTTTGTTCATGAGTAATAATAGCCCCTTAGTGTGTAAAGTACGATTTGGATATATTCACATGCTAAGGTTTATTGTGCAGGTAGGAATTTGGAAATATAAGCTTCCATTTCTTTATCAAATTGAAGCAACAAATCGCCGCCTACATCTAGTTTAGCATTAGACTTGTTCAGTATATCATCATTTAATTTGGTTTTGGATACATATTTTTGGAATAAAACGAAGGCTTCCATTTCAATAGTAGCGCCTTTTATATATTTAGCATGCATCTTAGCCAGCTCAGGATTAACCGGTTTGATTTGTCTGATGCCAGTTAAGAATTTTTTGTAATTTGGGATAATCGTATTGGTGACAAGCAGATATTCTTGCTTGCGATTGCTGCTAGTTACATAATCATTTTTGTAATAAGCTGTCCATGCCTTTTTCTCATACTCCAACAACGGAGCCATCTGATCACTATACTCTAAAAGTTGAGAAGCTTCTTCAACGAGAGCAGGGTCCAGATCGTCTACACTTTCACTATCTTCATACGTGTCTTCGTCTACAACTTCTGTACTGTCATCTAGCGAAGAAGAAGAGAATGAAGAAGCCATCGTTTCCAGATCCATCGTATACGTGCCATCCGGTAAATCAGTATCCGTAGCCGCATAGGTAGCGCTTGCAAACATCAAATTAGAACCTGTCAAAACAGCTGTTAGCACCAGTGTAAGCATGAGTTTTTTATTCATCTGTGATAATCCCCTTTTATCTAGCGTTTGGCAGTATAAACGCGACCCCATGCAATCAAAAATGATTTTTGCGAGGCAAAATATCTTACATTTCGAATCTAGCGTTTGGCAGTATATAAAATGATTATGTTGAAAATTTAACACGTAAATTGAAAAAAACCAATACTAAATTATCCATATTTTAAAAATAATAATAATCGTTAACAAACCGTGGTAGATTGCTATCTTGTTTTAAGGTTTAAAGTATTAAAGAGACTGTTATTCATAGATCGATATTGCGACAAGTTATATATAAATAAGACTCAAGGGGGAAATGAAGATGGAGAAGCAATATGACCTGATTGTTATTGGAACAGGTAGCGCAGGAGCGGGTGTAGCCATCGCTTGTAGCAAAGAGGACTGGAAGGTAGCGATTATTGATTCTAGAGCTTACGGTGGCACTTGCGCGCTTCGTGGATGTGATCCGAAGAAGGTTCTGGTTGGTGCGGCTGAGATTATTGATTGGAACGAACGAATGCGTGGTAAAGGGGTACAAGATCAGCCGACGATCAACTGGGCAGACCTGATGGCTTTTAAAGAAACGTTTGTCGAAGATATTCCTCCTGCTCATGAACAGAAATTAAAGGATGCGGGTGTAGAGACTTTCCATGGATTCGCTTCGTTTATCAATGAAGATACCGTTCAAGTAGGAGACGATCAGCTGAAAGGCAAACATATCTTAATTGCAACGGGTGCTAAGCCTGCTCCATTATCGATTGAAGGAGAGCAGTATCTAGGCAACAGCGATGATTTCCTGAGTTTGGAACAATTGCCGTCTACGATTGTATTTGTCGGTGGAGGTTATATTTCGATGGAATTCGCTCATATTGCGGTAAGAGCAGGAGCCGAAGTACATATCATCCATCATGGAGAACAACCACTGAGTCATTTTGATCCTGATTTAGTGGATGAATTGATGAAGCGTTCACGAGAAGTCGGTATCCAATTTCATCTGAATACAGAGATTCAAGCGATCAAGCAGACAGCAGAACATCAATACACCGTACAGGCTGTGCAGAAATCTAATAAACGAGAAAAATCGATACAGATCGAATGTGGTCTGGTGATCCACGGTGCAGGACGTGTACCTAATATCGATAAGCTTGGGCTGGATCAAGCCAATATTGATTCAGAGAAACAAGGAATAACAGTGAATGAGTATTTGCAAAGTACCAGTAATTCACGTGTCTATGCGGCTGGTGATGTAGCAGCAACCAAAGGATTACCACTCACTCCGATTGCAGGGATGGAGTCTCAAGCGGTACGAGCGAATTTGCTTCAACACAATGTGCAAATACCGAATTACAAAGTGATGCCAAGTATCGTATTTACTATTCCCAAGTTAGCATCGGTTGGTATGACTGTTGAAGAAGCGCAAAAGTTAGGTGATCATATCAAAATAAACGATATGGATACTTCCTCATGGTACACCTACAAACGAACCAATGAAAAACATGCTCGCATCAAAGTCATTATAGATACGCAAGCAAGACGAGTGCTAGGTGCTCATATATTAAGCGGAGAAGCAGATGATTTGATTAATCATTTTGCAACAGCGATTCAATTCGATCTGGATATTGATGAATGGAAAAAAACAATCTATGGTTATCCCACAGCGATGTCTGATCTATCGTACTTTTTAGAAGAATAGTCATTGTTAAAAAGATCTATAAAGTGCAATCCTTATCCAAAGGATTGCGCTTTTTTTATATGGCACTGCGTAATTTCCCTCTTGTCAGACGTTAACAATTCAGATATCATCGAAATAAAGCGCTTACATTTATTGGAGAAGGAGACTGTATATTCTGTAATCATCACAAGGAAAGGGGTATTACTATGTATGCAGAATTAACGGCTGATCGTTATTTGTTAGCTGGACCATCGCCTTGTTACCGTCCGCAGGTACAACAGAAATGGGTTATTCTTTATACATTGTCCGGTCAGGGAATGATTCATGATCAGGATCATCGTCTGGAATGTCGTGCAGGAAGTATTGATATTATTCCACCCGGTATGCAAAAAAGCGTCTGCCAGCCGTCACATCATCGTTTGGAAGGCATTTGTTGTTATTTTACCGCTCATCCTCAATGGTCTATTCTACTCAAAAGTATTCAAGATTTCTGTCCTAGCCTACATATACAAATCGATCATTCTATTTTAGCTTCACGTGTCCAACATGCCTTTGAACGACTGCTTGAATATTGCACAGAGCCTGTGAGCAGATATGATAATGAACTTTCTTTTCATACCCTTAGCGAAATTTTACTATCGATTACGGTATACTATGAGCCTCAAGAAGATCGTACCGATTCCAGAATTACAGAGATCATTCATTACTTGAAAGAACACTACAAAGAAGACATACGTATCGAGCATCTCGCACAGCATGTCTGTCTTTCGCCTTCGCGATTGTTACATCTATACAAAGCAGAGACAGGGGAGACCATCGTCGATACAGTCACACGTATGAGGCTAGAACAAGCTGAATATCTGTTACGTTTCACCCCGCAGTATATTAACGAAATTGCCTATGAAGTAGGCTTCAATTCACAGACTTATTTTTCCCGTAAATTTGCTGAGCACTTTGGTGTCAATCCATCGACATTTCGTCAAGGACATACATTACAACCGATCGTATTGACTTCTTAATCGCACAAAAAAAGCCCCTGTGGCTTAGAACAGAAACGATAATCACTATCGATCTGTTCTAGCACAGGGGCTTTGTGTGTTCATGTAACGTAAGTTACATCTTGTTATTTAGAACGATTTTGTTTGTTGTGTTGTATACGTCTCATCAATAATCCAAACAATAATAATGCAGATCCAGCTAACCAGAAAGGCATGTTACTGGACTCACCTGTTTGTGGCAAACGATCCACATCAGGTGTACTTGTTGGGTTAGACGGATTCGTTGGTACCGTTCCTTTAGGAATCGGATCATCGTTAACCGGAATATCTTTGTCCGGTGTCACAGGTACATTACCTTGAGGGATCGGATCATCATTGATCGGAACCTCTGGGTCTGATGGTGAATCCGGTGTTGGATTGTTGCTTACCGGAGTTGAAGGCTCATTCCCTGGTTGTGACGGCTGTGTTGGTGAATCCGGTGTTGGTTCTGTATTACCTTGCGGAATCGGATCATCATTTACTGGAACCGTTGCAAATGGATCATCCGGTGTAGGCTCTACACGTCCACCAGGAACATCATCATCGTCATTGTTAGATGGTTGTCCAGGAGTCGTTGGTGTCGAACCATCTGGTGTTGTCGGCGTTGTTGGTGTCGTAGGTGTTTCGCCACCACCACCGCCTCCAGGTGGAGCGACTACTGGTGGTTCTGTTACCGGCGGGATCACAACAGGTGTTTTCTCGTTAGTGATCGTCATGGATAACATGTTGCCTTTTTTCTGAGTAGTCGCATCAATCGTTACATTATGAATCGTTGGATCAAGAACATATCCAGCAGGTGCTTTGATTTCTTGCAATGTATATTTACCATAGAGCAGGTTCGTATACATCACTTGACCTTGTGCATCTGTTGTAAGTTCGATCGCTGGCTTCGCTTGAGCCACATCTTGTAATTTGAAAGTTGCATCTTCCAGCGGCAAGCTCTTATCGTCTTTATCCACTTTTTGTACAGACAACTTACCGACTACTCCAGAACCCGTACCAGAACCCGAAGAAGTACGAACTTCAATCTCTTCCTGAGTCACGAGTGTACCTGTTTTGATACCGTTACCTGTAAAGGCTACGCTATTGCTTACTTTTTCTCTATCCGATGCTGTAATCATACTTGAATACTCTAGAATGAATGCAGATGAGATCGGTTTGAGGAAAGTCAGTTCAAAGCGAGGTGCATCGCCTGCAAAAAATGCTAATTTATAGTCTGTATCTTTCACCAATTCATTACCTTTGGCAAGTCCGCCATTGCTCGCTACATTAGCTGCGAACAAGTGGAAAGAACTAGCAGATAACATTTGGTTAGTTGTAGGAGTATCTATAATTTTGGCATTTTCAACATACGATTGACCACGGTTGATATACACCGTCCAATTAATTTTATCTCCATCTTGTGTACCTGTTTTGGAGACATATTCGCCACCTTTAGGAATCTGAACAACAGCTGCCCACGGATAATAATCATTTCCGCTACGAAGTACAGCTTCATTATGAATGTTCGATTCAATCACTTGATTCTCAAGCGTTGTTTTGAACGTAATCCAGTAAGGTGTTTTGATTGTGTTATTAAAAGCAAGTTTTAGTACATTTGTATTTTCTGCCGTTGGAGCAGTGAATGTATACGCTGAAGGATCTACTGTAGAACCTTTAGAAGTACCATTCCACCAGCCTAAAATATTCAGATTGTTCACTTCAAGTGAACCAGGTACATAGGTCTGACCTGATTCAAGTGTATCTGTAATCACAGCATTAGGTAGTTCCTTTTTGTTGTAATTTGCTTTGATCGTCCATGTGATTTCTTTGGTTGTTGCATTATAGACGCCTTCTTTAGAACCGTTATTAACGGTCATATTATCTGGCCAGAAGCGTGCTTCTGTCGTCTGGGAACGAGGTGTTCCGTTCTCCGTCCAAGTCAATTTAGCACCATTGTAGAACTCAGGTTTTGTTTTATCTATTTTCCAATCGTTATTGAACGTTGTACCATACTGGATAGTCAACTGTTCTGTCACGTCTTGAGCAAATTTGATATCAAAACCAGACTTGGCATTGCTAGTTGTTACCGTATAAGCAGCAGTTGGAAGCTTACTGCCATCGGCTTTGCGAATCACTAGCGTAGAAGGTAAGAATTCTAAGCCACCGTTAGTGAAATAATCATTAATCGCTACATTGGACATTGTATATCCATCGCGATTAACAACTAATTTCCATGTCGCAATTTTACTACTATAATTGGCATCTGCTAATGTTTTGACAAAAATCGTACTTTGCAAGTTTTGACCTGCTTGTTCGCTTGTTCCGTCTGAAGTTACTTTATTGATTACTTTCTCATCGGTATAGACACGTCCAGTGGCTTGTGTCTGATAAGTGATTGTGTAACCAGAAGTAATATCAGAGTTGAATTGAAGATCAAAACCGTTAGTGCCTTTGTCGTTAGTTACAGGCGTTAACGTATAATCTGTACCTTCGACCATTGTAGTACCTGTCGTTACATTAACCACTTTAAATGTATTCTGAAGGAATTGTTGTGTGCCATTAAAGCGATCTTTAAGTAATGCTTTGGCTTGTGAAATGGGCTGTTCATTCATGTTGTAATTGATAGCCCATGAGATGGTGCGAGTCTTATCATCATAGCCGACTACGTTTTTAGATAAAAATTCGCCACGTTTGACACTGACTGTAGCACTGGCTTTGACTGATTCAACATCACTTGTAAGTGTCGCTGTATTCGTATAGCTCGTTTGTGTACCTTTATCTACACTTGTAGAGTAAGTCACACGGTAAGCTGAACGAATACTTTGATCAAATGCAATTTTGAAATCAGCAGGGTTCGTTGTTAATTGATAACCTGAAGTGATTTCTTGACCGACTTTAGTACTACCGTCTACATTGACATTCAACTCATACACATGAATCGAATTAGGATCAAGAGTAAGACCGGCTGGAATGGGATCGGTTAGAACACCATTTTGAACATGTTTTAGATTGGTATTAACATCAACCGTCCAATTCACTTGTTGATTTTTTTGAACTTCACCTTTTTTGCTGATTGCTGTACCTTTTTGAGGTTTGATAAACACAACAATCACTTGATCCGCACCATTAATAGGAAACGGGATTTTGACTTCTGTACTGCCTGTTAAGATTTCTTTGCTAAATTCAGTATTAACTTGAAGCATACCGCCAATTTGAGAATGTTCTTCAACGAATTTGTTAAATGTCATCGTAACATGACCTTTAGTCGTTACATTGAAGCTACCTACAGAATCACCATCAAAACTGAGCGGTACGTTATTGATATCATTGTACAATTTGAACGCTGAAGGAATATCAAATTCAAAAGTAGAACCCGCTTTGTATGATCCGTTATCCGGCAATTGCCATTGATAGATCAGACTGACAGGAGCACCTGCTTCGATCTGATAATCTGGATTTTTGACCATATCGATTACGTTATTGTTAGCATCAACAATAGTAACATTCGTTAAGATACTTTGTGAGTTAGCTACTGGAGCAGGGTCCGGGGCAGCTGGCGTTGTAGTGGTAGGGTCTGTAGGTGGAGTTGTACTTGGATCTCCTGTTGATCCATTACTACCAGATCCACTTCCATCTGTCGGGGCGTATGTATCCGACTGTACAGTAGATTGACTATTGTTACTTGTAGCATCTGTAGAACCTGATTGAACCGCTTGTGAGGAATCAGTAGATTCCGGGCTAGCTGGTGTTGTATCGGCAGCGTATATGGTACTAGTTGCACCAACAAGAAGGTGAAACATAAGAATTAGCGACAGTACGAATGCGCTTATTTGTTTTGCTGTTTTCATCTAATATCCCCTTGCAATCTGAATGATAAGTGGCATGCGAGCCTGACGACTAATAGTTGACTTACTGTAAGTTTTAAAATTAAGCTATTTGTGTGAGTTGCTCCTTTCATTTTTGATAGTACCTGCTTTGACATTATACATGCTGTTTCTGAACAATTTCTCAACAACTTTTAGCAATTGGGCAGGAACTTTTGGACAAGTAATAAATACAAAACTAATGAATTGAAGCAAAACCAAATACTAGAAATTAAAACTGACTCATTATTTATATCATACAAGCCGATAGAAACGCATAAATAAATCGTATCTATTTTAAAAATAAGTCGCTAGTACTATAACAAGCCAATGATAGTTTATAAACCAGGAAGAAAGTTTTGTAACACCTTGTCGAAAATGAAAATAAAGTAGGAGATCCTAAAAGATAATTCTTTAGGATTTCCTACTTTTGATTTAAGCTTTAATTTTTATTTCGTACCGGCACTATCCATTTGTGCTTTATAAGCATCTAATTGACGTTGTAGCTCAGCGATTACTTTATCATAACCAGCCAATTTGAGCTTATCCCGATACTCTTGAACAGCTTGCGCAGGATCGCCTGCTTTACCATAAGAGATCGCAGGTCCCATTTCGCCTGTGACTTGAGAAATAGCCGTTAATTCAGATTCAATAGCTGTTTTGTCAAATACAAATTGTCCATACGGATAAGGTTTTTTGATTTTGTCGTACTCATCATACATTGTACCGATCTTATCCCATGTGGTGTCGCTAGGAATCTCGAATTTGTCCATACGTCCTGCCCAGAAGTCAGAATAGAATGAATCGTTAGTTTCATTGTAGTTCGCAGGAAGTACACGTTTGCCATCTTTGATATCATATTGAACGCCTTCCATACCATAGTTAATCAACTGGTACACTTCTTTATCGTTACGAATAAGATCGTATGCCATCAATGCACGTTCTGGATTTTTGCTATGTGCACCAAGAGATACACCGCCATGAGTGATCGGCATTTCTAGTAAATTATTGCTAGTGCGGGAGAACGGATACATCATCAGTTCAGAACCGGGTTGATCTTTATCCATTTGTACACGAAGTCCAGAGAATGTCTGTGTATGATGACTGTCCATACCGTTCTGACCTGCGCGTAGTGCATTACGTGCATCGTTTTTGTTATTTAGTACATCTTCGCGCCAGTATCCTTTATCCGCCCAATCTTTCATCAATTTAGCAAAGTCTAGGAACGTATCTTCAAATACCGGGCTAACGACTTTATACCGATCATCATACGATTCGGTGTTGAAAATAGGCATATATCCTGTCGAGATCGGTAACTCTAGATGAGGCGTATACGATTGCACCCAACCTCCAAAGTTACTTGTACTGGCTTGAACATCATAAGGAATCACATCAGGTTTGTTGTCTTTGATCCATTGCAGATATTTGCCAATCGTATTCCAATCTTTGATCGGTTCTGTAATGCCTGCTTGTTTCGCCCAATCTCCACGATAGAAGAATCCATGGTTGATCCATTGCGTGTAATCGTTTTCAGGAATAAGAACGATTTTGCCATCGTATTTGCTTTGTGCCCAGTCTTCTTGTGGAATCTCTTTCCACGTTTTTGGAGCGTATTTAGGTAGAAGATCGTCTAGTGGTAAAAAGGCACCACGTTGTGCATTAGACCATGTATCCAACCAGTCCGTTCCGATTGTCACTAGATCTACAGGTTCACCGGATGCAAGCAACAGATTGTATTTGGTCTGCCAATCTGCCCATTCGACCCATTTCCATTGTAGTTCAGCATTGATCTTTTCTTTCATAATAGCATTTACTTTTTCCATTACTTTTTCAAATTGACCGTTTTTCGGTTTGTCCCCTAAGACGACGAAGCTAATAGTCACGAATTGAGAAGTATCACCACCTGCACTACTGCTTTCTTTTTTACCTCCACATGCTGCAAGACTAATGACCATCACTGCAATCAGTATTGAAATCGTTAATTTACGAAATCTGGACATCTGTTAACCTCCTTAGAATAAAAGCGAATCTTTCGCATAGATGGTAGGATGAACTTAGCCTTTGACCGCACCAACAGTAATCCCTTTAATAAAATAACGTTGCACAAATGGGTAAAACAAAATAACAGGCCCAGTCGCTACAACCGCAGTTGCCATTTTCATCGTTTCCAGTGGAACATCGCTCATCGCTACATTTGATGAAGCCGCAGAGTTACGAATAAAGTCTGCACTGGTTACCACGTTATACAAAAATAACTGCAATGGACGATAATCCATATCCGGTGAAAGAAATAGCATCGCGTTATACCATTCATTCCAGTATCCAAGTGCAATAAACAGTCCAATCGTAGCTAGTGCTGGAGTCGTCATTGGCAAGATCAGTCGTAAAAAGATTGTAAAATCGCCAGCGCCATCAATCTTCGCAGATTCAGTGATCGCATGGGGAATAGAACGTACAAAACTTTTCATCATAATGATCAGAAAAGGAGTTAACAAACCCGGTAAAAGAACGGCTAAGTAACTATCTTTGAGATCTAAGTATTGAGTGATCAGTAGATAAAAGGGAACCAATCCACCGGAGAATAACGTTGTGAAATAGATAAAAAATGAGATCTTATTACGATACGAAAAATCAGGTCGTTGTAATGCATATCCTGTCATGGCTACGATAAATAGACCCACCACAGTACCCACAATCGTAATGCCCATCGTGACCAGATAAGAACCGATAATCAATTTGGGATTTTCAAAAACGATCTGGTAAGCAAAAGTACTGAATTCATGAGGCCATATATTGAAGCCAAACTTTTTGACAGCCGCTTCACTTGTAAAAGAAGTGCCTAGAATGATCAAAAAAGGCAGCAAACAAGAAATGGCGAATAACCCGATAAAAATGTAACCAAACCAGCTCATGATGATTTCAGTGTAATCGGTACGAATCCGTGCAGGTCGTGGAGTATTACCTCCAATCAGATCACGTTCATTGCGAATATCCATTCATGTTCACCTCCTAGAATAGTGAATTTTCAGGCGATACTTTTTTAACGATCCAGTTCGCTGTTAATACCACAACAAATCCAAAGACAGATTGATATAGACTCACTGCGCTACCCATAGAGAAGTTAAAGTTAGTCATCAAGGAACGGAATACATACGTTTCGATAATATCTGTACTGGCATATAGCGCTGTATTATTTGCACCTACCAAGTTGAAGAATAGTCCGAAGTTTCCTTTTAAAATACCACCTAGTGAGAACAACAAAAGAATAATAAAAGTAGGCTTAAGCCATGGAAGAACGATATAGATAATACGTTGGAAAGCATTGGCTCCATCAATCTCAGAAGCTTCTACAATTTCACTATCAAGTCCCATAATTGCAGCGAAATATACAATCGATCCATATCCAGTGGTCTGCCAGAGATATGTGATCACAATAATAAATGGCCATAGATGAGGCTCAGAGTAAGCTTTGACCGGATCAAGATGAAGAGAACGCAAGATGCCATTCAGCAACCCATAATCATAGCTCAAAATATTATAAGCAAGCAGACCGATCAGCACCGCAGAGATAAAATAAGGCAAAAACATGAGCGTTTGCGATATTTTTTTGAACCATTTTTTGCGAATTTCATTTAATAAAATAGCCACGGTGATCTGGGCAATATTACCAAGTACAATAAAAGCAATATTGTATGCCACTGTGTTGAAGGTGAGTCGCCAGAGATCGCCGGTAATAATAAGGAATTTGAAATTATCCCATCCGACAAATGGACTGCTGAATATTCCATCGGTGTAATTATATTTGACAAAAGCCAGATATAATCCAGGCATAGGTAGATAAGCAAAAATGCAAAAGAATACGATAGCTGGCAAGCACATCAGCAGGAGCACACGGCTGTTGCGGAAATGCTTACGTTTGGAATTTTTGACACGTACAGCAGGGATCGATTTGGCTGTATCCAAGTGATATTCCTCCTTTGTGCTTTAAACCATTTCTTTTTTGTAGCGCTTACATTTTGCTAAGTGTGTTGTTGTTCTTTTTATTGTAAGGGGTTCTTTGCGTTTTCTATTGCACAATACTGCTATTAACCATCATCATTCTGCTACGATTTGAATTTTAGAAAAGGGTAAATCATAAAAATGAAAAGGGTTACAAAAAGAGGTTGTATGATCAATTTCGACATGATATGATAGCAGGCTTAATATTGTAAATGATTCATAGTTTGGAACCCTGTGCATTTGGGGTAAAGAGTAACGAAAGCATCTAATTGAAGATGCATACAGAATCGTTAATCTATTGTTCTCAAAGAGAGGGGCATCATTCCAATGACATCATTCAAGTATACGACACTTACTGTACTAGGCAGTCTATTGATTGCAGGAGCAGTAACCGGATGTTCCAACCCGGACGCAACACCTGCTGCACAAGACCAGACTGAAAATAAAGGTCCAAATACAGGTCAGACCGATAGCAGCACAACCGATCAAAAAAATGCGAGCGAGCAATCAGACCTAGCGGATCTAAGACAGTATTCTTCTGATCCGAACAAATCAGATATGAATGCTGATTTTAATGTAGTGGGTACTTTTGTCAGTCAAAATGAAGATAATTTGACGATTAAAGTGAGCGGAAACGAAGTTGTGATTCCGAAGAAAAGTTCATTTGAAAAAGGCGATTCGTTGCCAGACAATATGGATGGACAAGAGATCAGTGTCAAAATTGATAATCAAAGTCAATCCGCTGTCAGTGCAGAACTAGCTAAAGCAGCAAATGATGAAGATAATACGACTAAAGATCCAATCGGAACGTATGTAAGTGAAGATACGAAGACTGTAATGATCAAAAAAGGTGAAAAAGAAGTATCTTATAATAAAGCTGCTGATTTTGAAGAAAATGTAGAAGCAGGCGCAGCTGATATGACAGGCAAAACGGTTCAATTGGAACTGGATGCTGACGGTAATGTTAAACGCGTAAGCTTGCAGTACCAAGATACAAGTTCAGGTTAATAAGCATAACGTATTCGCCATTTGTCTGAGTTTGATTGTATCTATAATGAGTACTAATGAAAAAGCACCTCTTATCGGCTGAAATCTTGCCCTAAATGACTGGGAAAGTTTTCGGATAAGAGGTGCTTTTTGTTGTACATATGGATAGTGATGATCTAACAGCTAGCATATACGCTTTACCTGTTAGACCTCATCCTAACTTATGTGCGATGGTTTACTTATTTGTAGACTTTAACGCGTTCTTCAACAGGTTGGAATGTTTTTTCGCCAGCAGGAGCAGCAGGTTTACCGAAAGGCATTTGTGCAACCAATTGCCATTGTGCTGGGATATCCCAAGTTGATTTTACTTCTGCATCAATCACTGGATTGTAATGTTGTAGTGTAGCGCCTAGACCTTCTGCTTCAAGTGCTGTCCAGATCACCAATTGCAACATACCGTTAGCATGGTGTCCCCAAAGTGGGAAGTTGTCTTTATAAGCTTCAAATTGATTTTGAAGATTTGTAATAATGTCTGTATCTTCAAAGAACAATACAGTACCATATCCATTTTTGAACATGTTCATTTTGTCAGCTGTTCCTTGGAATGCTTCTTCGTTATTTACAATACCACGCAATGTTTCTGTAGTGATATCCCATAATTTATCATGTTGCTCGCCTAGTAATACAACAACGCGTGCGCTTTGAGAGTTAAAAGAAGATGGAGTATATTTTACTGCTTCTTCAACGATTTCTTGGATTCTGCTATCTGCAATTGGAGATTCTTTGCTGATTACGTAGATAGAACGTCTGTTTTCAAGTGCTTGGAAAAAGTCTAAAGCCATAATGTGTTTCCTCCTTGGAATGTATAAATGTTTGTTACTTACTTTTATAATGATACTACATATTTGTTATAAATCAATAGGTAATCCAAAAAAATCTTAACATTAAGATAAATAAGGATAACTTTCCGAAAAAAGTTATACACATGTGGATAGAATAAATTTAGGGTGTAGAGTTAGAAGAATGTTCCTTGTAATAGCACTTTTCCTGTGGACAAGCATAAAAAACAGTAACTACTTTATAAGATCAAAGTAGTTACTGTTTAATCTTTTACACGATCGATGTTTGATTAGAGAACTACAATTATAGAGCGCCAACCAATATTTCAGCAAATTGTTCTAAAAAGGATTGATCTTCTGCATCAAAACGCTCTTTTAGAGGGCTATCGATATCAAGTACACCAATTAACGTATCGCCTTTGACTAAAGGAACAACGATCTCGCTGTTTGAAGCGGCATCGCAAGCGATATGTCCAGGAAATTCGTGTACATCCGCAATGCGTAATGTGCGACGTTCTGAAGCGGATGTACCACATACACCTTTACCTAAAGGGATGCGAATACAAGCAGGCAATCCTTGAAAAGGACCTAATACTAATTCTTTACCATCATATAGATAGAATCCTGCCCAGTTCGTATCGTTTAAGCATTGTTTTAGCAACGCAGATGCATTAGCCAGATTCGCTACACGATCAGGCTCATCCGCAATTAGACTTTTCAATTGACTCAAAGCCGTCTTGTATTGTTCTTCACGCGTACCACTATACGCTATATTTTCAAACATGAGTTTCACCTTTTTTCCAATAGATTATAACCATCAAGCCTATAAAACAGTATACAACTGCTCTATTTATTTGCAAATAGTAAAGTCGAAATTGTGCATCATCCCAACGATTAGGTAAATGATCAATAAATAACCCAGAAATTGTTTCCGCTTCTAGGGCGACGGGTAATTACAGCGTGAATCTAATAACCGGAAGGAGAGGAATTTATGCACGCTGAAGTACAGAATTTGTTTATTCGTATTCATCTACTTCACCATTCCCATGAAGTCAAATTAACAGTCAATGATATGCAACCGTTTCTGGAAGATCGGGGTTATCGTGTAGGCGAACGTGAGATTAAGCAAGAACTAGAATATCTGGTACAGGAAAATATGCTGACCTCCAGTAGCGATGAATATATAATCACAGGTACAGGGATTCAAGAGTTAAAAGCGATCCGTAAACGATTATCTCTATTGTGCGGAGAAGTGGTTCCGGGTTCTTCCAAATCGGTAAGTCAACGCAAATCATATAAAGAACCATCGGTGGTAGGTTAACGATTATTCTTTATTCAAATCTATAGCACAATATCGTTCCCATTGAAAAGAGCGCTGATCTTCGCTATCTAAGCGGATATCAACGCTCTTTTCAATATATTTATAAAAATAAATTGACTTCTTTTAATTGTTAACCTAAATTATATAAAGTGGTTAACAATTAACGGAGGTTAGAACATGACAACAAAAGAAATGGTATATGCAGCCTTATTTGCTGCTCTTATTAGTGTATTCGCATTGATCCCACCGATTCCTTTAGGATTTATTCCGGTGCCGATTACAGTACAGACACTGGGCGTTATGATTGCCGGAGGATTTTTAGGTAAAAAGGTTGGCGGTATTGCTTTGGTCTTATTTCTTGTCTTGGTAGCGATAGGATTGCCTGTACTACCCGGTGGACGTGCCGGATTATCTGTTCTAGTGGGGCCTACAGGAGGATATCTATTGAGCTGGCCGATTGCTGCTTTTTGTATCAGATATGCTACCGAAAAAGTATGGTCTCGTTTGAAATTATGGAAAATGATTCTAATCAATATCATTTTCGGCGTATTGTTGATCAATCTGATCGGTGCTCCGTTTATGGCATGGGTGACGAATACTTCTGTATGGGCAGGGCTTGTTGGAGGTTTTGCATTTTTACCGGGAGACTGTATCAAAGCGGTGATTGCCGCTATTATTGTATGGCAGTTAAAAGCGATTAGTCCGATAGAAGTAAAGGCTAATCAATAAAGGAAGTGAACGAATGCTGACATTCAATCATGTTCATTTTTATTATAAAAAAGGACAGCCTATTATAGAAGATATGAGCTTTACTATACATCCAGGCGAATTTGTAGCGATTGTCGGAGCCAACGGTTGTGGGAAGTCTACGATTGCCAAGTTGATCGATGGATTGGTATTACCCCAGCAGGGCACAGTGCAATGGAACACATTAGATACATCCAACCAGATCGAACTTGCAGATATTCGGCGACAGATCGGCTATATTTTTCAAAATCCAGAAGATCAGTTTATTACAACTACGGTTAGAGATGAAGTGCTATTTGGCTTAGAAAATATAGCTGTACCCCGCGCTGAAATTGAATATCGAGTACTTGAAGCATTACAAGCAGTGCAGATGGAATCCCATATCGATGCAGAACCTCATCAATTATCTGGTGGGCAAAAGCAACGTGTAGCGATAGCAGCCATACTAGCGATGCGTCCGCATATGATTATTTTCGATGAAGCGACATCGATGCTTGATCCGCAAGGGAGAGAGCAGGTGCTTCATATCATGCACAAGCTTCACCAACAAGGGATAACGATTGTTCATATTTCCCATCATATGGATGAAGTGTTAACAGCAGAACGTGTATTACTGATTGATCAAGGACGATTGGTCTTCGATGGCTCACCGCAATCTTTTTTTGCAGACGTTCCTGTAGCCCGGTATCAATTACAAGTTCCTTTTGCTGTGCGTGTTCATCAGCTCCTTCAACTTACCACTCCTGTGGCACCCCAGTGGAAAGAGGCGGTTCAGACACAATGGTCTATCAACTCCAACAGGTAAGTGTACGTTATCAAGATCATCATGCTTTACAAGATATAAGCTGTACGATTGAAGCCGGCCAATGGATCTCAGTGATTGGACAGACAGGCGCAGGCAAGTCGACACTAGTGCAAGTATTGAAAGGATTAATTCCTCTATTCCAAGGAGAGTATCTTGTTGACGATCAAGCGGTAGCAACAGATGCCAAAGGAAAGGTCAAGGTTCGACCTGAGATCGGTTATGTTTTTCAATATCCAGAGCATCAATTGTTCGAGACGACTGTAGCTAAAGAATTAGCTTTTGCACCCAAACAACAACGCTGTTCTGCTTCGGAAATCCAGCAAAGGATTACAGCTATTTTGCCTCAAGTGGGGTTAACTGAAGATATATTAGAGTTAGCGCCTTTTCAATTAAGTGGCGGGCAAAAAAGACGGGTAGCACTGGCTTCTGTTTTAATGATGAATCCTCAAGTGTTGATTGTCGATGAACCTACCGCAGGTCTCGATCCTGTCGGTCGTACAGATATGCTACAGTGGCTTCGGCAATGGCAACAACAAGAGAATCGCACTCTGATTTTGGTGTCTCATCATATGGACGATGTAGCTCAATATTCAGACGAGATTCTTTTATTGCATCAAGGTCGATTGATCGGACAGTATGATCCTGTGACTTTATTTATCGAGCAATCTCATCTATTAGAACAAAGCGGATTGGTGTTGCCAGAATCTATTCAATTATTGAAGTTGATCGAACAATGCTCCGGGCAGAAGATAGAGATAGACAGTTGCCGTGAACAAGATATTTTCGCCAAAATTATACCTATTTGGCATCGAAAGGAGCAGACTTTTGGCTAATCCCGTACTTATTGGTCAATATGTAGAGACTCATTCGATTATTCATCGCTTAGATCCACGTACGAAATTGATCAGTTTATTTATATTTATGCTGAGCTTGATATGGCTGAATACAGGAATTAGCTATATCGTAGCTAGTTTATTTGTGGTCATGATTGTAGGAATCACTCGTATTCCAGTTGTTATTTTTGGGCGTGGACTGATTCCATTAGTCGTTATTTTATTATTTACGTTTGTCTACAATATGCTATTTACAGAGGGCACTGTTATTTGGTCATGGGGATGGTTACAGATTACGATAGAAGGATTGGAGAATGGTGTACGTTTGGTGTGGCGTATTATTTTGTTAGTCATACTGGCAGCGATCTTAACATTAACGACTAAGCCGTTAACACTAGCCTACGGGTTAGAGAAGTTAATGTATCCACTGGGGAAACTTAACGTACCTATTGAACAATTTTCATTAATGATCGTGATAGCAATTCGTTTTATCCCGACTATTTTAGAAGAATTAGAGCGTATTTTGTTAGCGCAAAAAGCAAGAGGATACGATATCACTACACTTCGCTTACCACAACGTGTGCTAGCATATATTCCTATTCTAGTTCCATTGCTATTTATGATTGTTCAACGGGCTGAACATCTTAGTGATGCGATCGATGCTCGTGCTTATGGCAAAGGTAAAGGCAGAACATCGTATCGACAACTACAGTGGCAATCTATCGATTATATCGTGATGATTATCGCCATCCTAATTGCGCTAGGTCTGTTATTATTAAATATAATGAAGATATAGACCTATCAGATAAGGATGATAATGATGAAATGGAATACAAGAATAACAGAGCTATTACAGATTGAATATCCCATCATAGAAGGTGGACTAGCCTATCTAGGTTACTCTGACCTTGCGGCTGCGGTCTGTAATGCAGGTGGACTCGGGCAAATTACAGCTATGAGTCTGCCAGATGCCGAAGCATTACGTGAAGATATTCGTCGTCTACGTACATTGACAGATAAGCCGTTTGGGGTGAACTTTGCGATAGGGCAGTATGGATTTGGTTATGAAGATCGAGTACAAGTGGCAATAGATGAACATGTTCCAGTAGTCACAATTACAGGAGGCAATCCAGCACCTGTATTAGAGATGCTTAGACCTACAGCTATCAAAGCATTAGTGCTTGTATCGTCACCCAGACAAGCGCAAAAAGCAGAGCAATTAGGTGCAGATGCTGTGATCGTTGTTGGACAAGAAGGCGGTGGACATCTGGGGATCGATGATGTAGGAACGATGGTATTGGTTCCCCAAGTAGTCGATGCAGTGAGTATTCCAGTGGTCGCTTCAGGAGGGATCGGAGACGGTCGAGGCTGGATGGCGGCACATGCGCTAGGTGCAGAAGGTATAGAAATGGGCACACGCTTTATTGCTACAACCGAATGTATACATGCATCAGCTTCTTATAAAAAAGCACTGGTCGACAGCGCAGCATCCGATACCGTGATTATCAAACGCTCTATCAAAGCACCTGCAAGAGTATTACGAACGGACTATACCAATGAAATTCTAAAAATCGAACAAGCCACACCCACCTATGAAGCGTTAAAATCCTATATCAGTGGCGAAGCCAACAAACGATGGATCTATGATGACCAACCCGAACAAGGCTTCGCCTGGGCAGGACAAGTCATCGGTCTCATCAAAGACATCCCAACCGTAGCAGAACTCATCCAACGCATGCTCCAAGAAGCCCAAGACATCCGCCAAAAGTGGTCAACCTAATCAATTAATAGGGTTAATTTTTTTCTTAAAATATCTCCCACCGCGATCTAGAGCGGAGGGGAATAATCATTCTGAAAGAGCGAAGCGCTCGCCTTTGTAAGCTAATCCCTACCGCAAAGCGGTTATTCAAGGGATCAGCTTGCACCAGCGACGACAAGAACGATTATTCCCCGTAGCGCTCTCATTCACCCCACCCAAGCGATATTTTCAAAAAACAAACCCAAAAAGGATCATTTCGCATTCTCTCCTGCAAAACATGGAGAAAATAGGGAATGATCCTTTTTTTAATAGAGTATGCGGAACGTACAAACGGTTTATTTACGCATAGCAGGAGACAAACGTTCTGCTTCCATACCTAATTTTTTAAGCAAGAAAATCATTTGTTCTTTCTCTTGGAAATTCAGACCGCTTAACGCATAATTCAGACGTTCTTCATATTTTGGATAAATTTCATCCATTACAGCACGTCCCACATCAGTCAATTCAGCATAGATCACACGGCGATCGGTAGGGCAAGGATGACGACGTAACAATCCGCTGTGTTCTAACTTGTCGATCACATAAGTAACATTACCACTTTGTAGTAATAATTTAGCACCAATTTGTTGTATCGGTTGGGCGCTTTTAAAATAAAGAACTTCCATTACAGCAAAAGCAGTAGAGTTGAAGCCTTCAATTTTGCTTCCAGCTACAGCATGTTCACTCAAACTTTTAAAAGCTTTAGCGAAAACACGGTAAAGGTGCATAGATTGTTCAGTATCATTCATGGACATATTGATCATGATAAATTCACCCTTTCTAGGCAGTTTAGTGTGGAATATATTCATCAAATGAATTAATGGATTGGAATATAAATCTATTTTACTTGTAATTTTATTGAAAAAACATGCGATTTGTCACAATGGTAGACTTTTTAAATATTAAATTTAAATATTAAATTCCAATCAAAGCGTGGAAAAGTAGGATAAATTGTGGATAACGATTTTTGAAACATTAAATTTACAAAAAAATAGATTTTCTATTGCTTTGTTTGCTGTGTGTTAAATGTGTATAAGTGGATAAAATTTGTGGATAAGTATGTGTATAAATAGAGTGAATATTAAATTACGGACAATATACGTAAAATTAGTATAGAATGTATAGAAAAATCGTATAAATAAGTAGTTTTCCACAATCTATCCCCTGATTTCGGTGCATAATTATTTTTTTAAATGATTAATGTGGAAGTATTTTACTTAAATCTATCCTCAGTCTGTGTATAACTTGTTGATAAAGTGTGTGTAAACCCTTAATATCTGGTACTAATTTGTGTATAAGCTGTTTATAATTCAAAAATCGAATTTACATAAAAAGAGATCAAATATCTACTGATTTTGACCCTTATTGATTACAGTATAAAGATCAGTTATAACGCAGAAACCACATCTGATGAAATTCAATTAATTCTAACGAATAAAAGAATAGAGGAATGATACATGGTGAGAAATAATATCACTGCTGCACGCAAACAACCTTCAGAATCGTCGTTGAAAGAGATTTTATCTAGCTTTTGGGACCCGAATGGTCGGGTGATGATGGCTGTACACAGAGGAAATTGGAAGCAAGCACCAGAAAACTCATTAGCAGCAATTCAATATTCAGTTGTTGCTGGAGCGGATATGATTGAAATTGATGTACAACAAACTGCGGATGGTGTGTTGATTCTGATGCATGATGAGACCGTCGATCGAATGACCAATGGAACAGGCTCTATTAATGAAATGACGTTTAGACAGTTGCGGGAACTTCGTCTGCGTCAATATCAAGGTGGAATCAATCAACCATTAACCAATTACAGTATTCCTACATTAGAAGAAATATTAATTTTGATCAAAAATAAAGTTATGATTAATTTGGATAAATGTTGGGATTATCGGGAGCAAGTCTATGAAGTATTATTACGTACAGGTACAGTATCGCAAGCTTTATTTAAAAGTACAGCCAGTGCGGCAGAAGTACAGTTATTTTTGGCAGATAAAATAGAGCAACCGTTGTATATGCAGATTATTGATGATTCGAATCCGGAGATGGTTCAAGATATTGATTACATCTGTGCAGCGGTACAGCCACAAGCTTTTGAGATTTGCTTTGAAGATGAAGCAGACGAACGGATATCCATAGAAGTATTAGACCGTATCAAAAGCAATCATTGCCGTATTTGGACAAATACAATGTGGGATTCGATCTGCGGTGGTCATTCAGATATTATTTCTCGGGTAGATGTATCAGAAGGATGGGAATGGCATATTCGCCGTGGTGTGAATATGATTCAGACCGATGATCCAGAAGGATTATTTGCGTATCTTAACGAATAACATAAGAATAGCTATTATTTGATCTATATTGCATAACTATCATACAAAAAAGAAGCTTTCCATAACGATAGGAAAAGCTTCTTTTTGTGTATGAACAAAATCGTTTATACTTGACTGGCTTGGAGTGCTGCACTTTTGCCTGCATTATAACCGGTAGTAAAAGCAGCAGTAATATTGTATCCACCTGTATAGCCATGAATATCTAACACTTCACCACAAAAGTATAATCCGTTCATTAATTTAGATTCCATGGTTTTGGGATCGACTTCTTTCAGGTTTACACCGCCACCTGTAACAAAAGCTTCTTTGATCGACAGTGTACCATGCATCGCAATCGGGAAAGCTTTGAGTAATTTCGCCATCTCTAACCATAATTGACGGGGAATATTATAGAAGGTAATATCGTCTTCTAGCTCTGATTTGCTCAAAATCAGCGGAATCATTCGTTCAGGTAGATAACCTTTTAATACATTTTTAATCGCTTTTTTTGAATCCGTTTCCGCTAAAGCAAGAGTTTCATTATAGACATCATCTACCGATTTGTCAGGAAACAAGTCTAGCGTGACCATAATAGAAGTAACCGGAAATTTTTTGAGTGCTTTGACCACATATTGGCTACATCTTAGAGCGGTAGGGCCAGATATCCCGAAATGGGTAAAAATCATATCGCCATCATGATAAATTAACTTTTTGCCCTTTGGATTCCAGACGGTTAAGCCGATATTACGTAAAGATAATCCTTGAAGTTCTTTGCTCTGAATAAATGGTTCTGGTGAAGTCATAGGAACTTCAGTAGGATAAAGGTCTGTAATCGTATGTCCTGCTTGTTCTGCCCAGGCATAACCATCGCCTTCTGAACCAGTCTGAGGAACCGATTTACCACCTACAGCGATAATAACAGCCCGGCTGTGAAATACTTCGCCAGAGCGAAGTCGTACTCCGACAGCCTGTCCTTGATCGTATAGCACTTCGTCTACAGGGCTATTGGTACGAATCTGTACGCCTTGAGAACGCACTTTATTAATCAGTGCATCGACAACTGTTTTGGCTTTGTCTGATACAGGGAACATTCTACCGTTATCTTCTTCTTTAAGCTGAATACCCATATTTTCAAAAAAAGTCATAATATCTCGATTGCTAAAATTAGCGAGAGCACTGTATAGAAAACGTCCGTTACCCGGAATGTATTTGATCAAGTCATCGATTTCTTTGGCATTGGTGACATTGCAACGTCCACCACCAGAGATTCCAAGCTTACGCCCTAATTTGTTTCCTTTATCAACCAGTAGAACCTGTGCACCATCTTCACTTGCTGCGACACTTGCCATCAGTCCAGCTGATCCGCCGCCAATTACTATAATATCGTATATCAACATGTATCTTTCCTTTGTCTTAAAAATAGGAACAGACTCTATACTATCCAAGAATCGTTCTTTTTCAATATACCACTAATAAGGAATGGATAGGACAACAAATCATAAATAGTTATTGAACAAATGTTTATAATGATAGCGAGCAGGGGTATTGAGTAGATGATTTCAAAATATTAGCGTAAATTTCTATATATTGTAATGTAATGTCTGCTATGATTTAATCGGGATAAGACATATGTAAAGGAGGGGCACGTCATTATTATTGTCGTCAAGGAAATTCTACTGCAAATGTTGTCTGTAGGTTCTGCTATTTTTTTCTTCATGGGCGTTATTGAACGCAGTGGCTACGATTCCTTGCATAATGGACGATTAGCATGGCGTGGATATTCTCCCGTTATTGTAGTTTCCTTCGCCATTAGTATAATGATTTGTTGGTTTTTCTCGATGTATAGTGCATCTCCCTATGCTTTACATATGGGCGTAGTTTCACTGATTGTTGGAGTCATGTATATAGGCCCTCTTCGCGGTATAGTTTTACTGGGGTTAGGTATCGCAATGTATTTTATATTTAACAACCATTGGAGTTGGAATGGTTTACTTATAGATACCGGATTATTACTGTTTCCGTTTATATGCCTGATTTCTTTACGATTTCGCATAGCGACTTTAAAAGTTAAACGCTCGTTTGTAGCGTCTCTTATTTTGTTAAGTGCTGTATTATCTATGATTATTTCGTTGTTAAATCAAAATGCAGTACCTATGAGTCCGGAACTCTGGATCATGGTCGTGATGATTGTTTTGGCGGCATTAGCTGCAGGAGATTATTGCGTGCAAGCGATTGAACGTATTATAGAGAAAAAAGAAATTGATCGACAGATGTTACGTTTATCGAACAAATTTATTACAGAAGCTGAAAAGTTACGTCAGATTATGAATGTATCACCCATGATTATTACATCGCTTGATGAACATGGACGGATTACTTCGATTAATGCAAGCGCTTTGCAATTGATGAAACGCTCATTCCCGGATATGACCGCAGAATCTGCAATCGGGTTTCATTTCACCGGCTTGCAAAAAGAAGATATTACACCAGGTCTACACGAAGTAGTAACGTTAACGAAAGCTGCTCAAGCAGGTCAAGAAACGATTAACAAATTGCTTCGTCTAGGTTATGGTTCATTTTATGTGAATATTGTGCCTTTGCGTACATTTTCAGAAGAACCGTCTGGTGTGGTTATTTTGAGTCAAGATACGACAGAGTTAGAACGGTTACGTAACGAATTGGATCATGTCGAGCAGTTAAGCCTTGTTGGTAAAATGGCTGCTAGTATCACGCATGAGATCCGCAATCCAATGGCAGTCGTTAGAGGTTTTTTGCAGTTAATGCAAGAAAAGAGCCCACCTTCGCTTGATCATTATTACGTGATAGTAATGGATGAATTGGATCGTGCAAATAGTATTATTAACGACTTTTTGTCTCTGGCACAGAATCGAGTGGTTGAGAAGCAGTGGATTCATTTACATTCTATTATAGAAGAATTGCTGCCGTTATTATGGGCAGATGCGAATCTACGAGGACAAAGTATCGTTTTTGTACCCGGCAAAGACTTGCCTGAACTGAACTTGAATTCCAAAGAGATCAAACAGCTTATTCTGAATCTAGCACGTAATGGGATGGAATCGATGGATGACAAAGGTGAGCTCAAGATCGAGACGTATTGTCATGGCAATGAGGTGACCATGAGTATTCAAGATATAGGGCCGGGAATTTCTCCAGATAAGTTGGAGAAATTATTTGAGCCATTTTATACGACCAAATCCAAAGGGACAGGCTTGGGGTTATCGCTTTGCCTGAGTATTGTTGAGCGCCATCATGGTCGTATTCAGGTAGAATCAGAAGAAGGCGTCAAAACAACGTTTAACGTCATCTTTGATCCTTCGCATGATCAAGTGAATTCTACTGAAAATAAAGATTAATTTATGGTATTGTCTTAACAAGTATTGTATTCTGTTGCTTGCTTTCAGCCTATATGACTGTATAATATAACTTAACGCTTATTAAAAGTAAGGAGTGAATAACAATGTCAATGTCTTTTGATCAATATATGCGAGATATGGTTCAACCGATGCGGGATGAACTAACTACACTAGGTATTACGGAGCTTCGTACTCCAGAAGAGGTAGAAGCACATCTTCCTGATCAAAAAGGAACAACACTGGTTGTCGTGAACTCTGTATGCGGATGCGCAGCAGGTCAATGTCGTCCAGGCGTAGCTCAAGCACTGCAAAATGAATTAAAACCGGATCATTTGTATACGGTATTTGCAGGACAAGATAAAGAAGCAACAGCCAAAGCACGCGAATATTTCGCACCATTCCCACCGTCTTCGCCTTCGATTGCTTTGATGAAAGATGGAGAATTAGTCCACTTTATCGAGCGTCACCAGATTGAAAATAATTCAGCAGAAGATATTGCTTATGCATTGAATGATGCATTTGAAAAATATTGCCTGTAATCTAACCTAACGGTTTATATAAACATCTATCAATGTCCTGCGATTTTCGGCTAAGCTGAAAATGGTAGGGCATTTGTTTTTTTTAGCTGATATGAATAGAATGGAATGGGTAAAGATGTATTACAGAATGAATAAAAGGAGTGGAAATAAAGATGAGTATACAACAGCAAATTATTGATGATTTACGTGTTCAACCAACAATTGAACCGGATGCAGAGATTCGCAAGCGTGTTGATTTTCTCAAATCCTATATTCAAAAATCAGGTACACAAGGATTACTGATTGCAATTAGTGGTGGAATTGATAGTGCAGTTGCCGCAGGTCTTTGTAAACAAGCAACGGATGAGCTTAGTGAGTCTACAGGTAAAAAATACATGACACTTGGTGTATATCAACCTTATGGACAACAATCAGATATCGCTGATAGCTATGCGGTTGCTGAAGCTTTCAAGCTTGAACATACCGTTGAAACTGATGTACAGAGCGGTGTAGATGCCATCACTGATCTTGTAAATAAAGTGTTGCCAAGCATTGATATTCAAGATCCAATTACACCTCAAGCCAAAGGTAATATCAAAGCAAGAACACGTATGGTCACTCAATATGCACTAGCTAATGAATTAAATTTGTTAGTAGTTGGAACCGATCATGCTTCTGAAGCGATCACAGGCTTTTTCACCAAATATGGTGATGGCGCAGTAGATATCACGCCATTAAGCACGTTAAACAAACGTCAGGTTCGTCAATTGGCTACACATATGGCTGTACCTCAATCGATTCTAGATAAAGCTCCTTCTGCTGGACTATGGGAAGATCAGACGGATGAAGACGAGTTAGGGATTACGTATAACGACAATAGTGACTATCTAGAAGGCAAAACAATAGATCCAGTAGCAGCAGAGCGTCTTGAAAGTTATTACAAACGCACTGCACACAAACGTGATCCAATTCCAGGTATCTAAATCAGAGTTGCTATACTATAAAGTCTGAACATAATGACGGATTTTTTTATACACACGAAAAAACAGCGTTCTTTTAACCTGAGTAAGGGTTGAAAGAACGCTGTTTATGCTTGGATGTAAATTGGCAACCCAAATAACTAAATAGATTAATCCAAACGACTACCGATAACACTACGAATAAATGTACTACTGGCTTCCAATGCTTGATCCAATTGAGGAGAAGAACCGACAAAAGGATGAACCGTATTAAACATATGGTTACCGCCTTCAATAGCAACATAATTAATCGAAGGATTAGCATTTAGCAAAGCTTGTGAGCCTTCAAGCAGATGAGGATGATCTTCTGTTCCTTGGACAAGCATAATCGGCAACGCCGCTTCTGTTATTCGATGAAGCAGATCATATTGTTCACGGTGTTCCTCAATATCATCAATAATGATTCGATCAAGTGGCATTTGTTGACCTGTACGTGCATTGGTAATATAACTTCTGCCCGCAGTCACCATTTCTTTTTTCTGTTCTGTTGTGAATAAGCTTGGCAGATCGCTTATACCATTCCATGATAATACACCAGCAATCTGATCTGGATGATCGAGTGCATGCACTAGACTCACTCCACCTCCACGGCTATGACCAAGCACAAAAATAGGTACTTCTTGATATTGTGATTGTTCTTTTATATAATTCGTCAAGTTCGATAAATCTTCCAATTCAAAACCATACGTATTACGAGCAAATAACTCAAGCTCTGTAAATTCTTCTGGCTGTTCGCCAATACCATTATGTGAGAAATTAAATGTAATCACATCACCGATACTGCTCAACTGCTGAGCAACATACGGGAACATGCCCCAATCTTTGAATCCTTTATAACCATGAGCGATAATAATAACAGCTCGTACTTCATGCTTAGCAGGGTAGCGAGTACAACGAATGACTGCCCCGTCTGCTCCGGGGATCGTGAATGAATTTGACATCATCATTACCTCCTTCTAAGTACTACTTACCCAAAGCACTTGGTAATCAAAGCGTAACCGATATCGAATAAACAATGATTTGGGCTTTAGCTGAATATCTAACTATACATGCTTGGCAGTACAAGCAACACCAATGGTACAATAATAGTATTCAAGATTGGAATGTGCAGGAGGTACGTATTTTGATTTATGGTATAGGACATGATGTCCTTGAAATTAAACGGGTAGCTAGAATTGTCACAGGTTCACAAGGGTCCAAATTTATAGATCGTATACTAACACCAGCCGAACGTAACATTGCTCAGACCAAAGGAGCCAAACTACACGAATTTGTAGCTGGACGCTTTGCTGCCAAAGAAGCTATTTCTAAAGGATTCGGCTCTGGGATTGGCGCTACAATAAGCTTTGGTGATATAGAGATTGTACCGAATCCTTCAGGCAAACCTACGGTTGCCTTATCTGCTCAAGCATGGGAGCGATTAGGATTATCAGATCAAGCTGAACAGTATGCTATTCATTTAAGCATTTCTCACCAGACCGAATTAGCTTCTGCTTTTGCCGTTATCGAAAAAATAACGTTAACCCATTGAAATTAAGCATGTTATCTACACTTATGCACCTCATTTACAACATGATTCTACATCATATCTGATCACACAAGATTGCGATCATTGAAGGAGAGTACTATGTCTAATTTAGCCTTACAGCAAGAAGCCAAAACGTATTTTAGTCGTGAATTGTTAGTCTGGTATGACGAACATAAGCGTGATTTGCCATGGAGACGAAGTCGTAACCCTTATCATATCTGGATCTCTGAAATTATGTTGCAACAGACACGTGTTGATACTGTAATTCCTTACTTTACTCGCTTTATCGAGAAATTCCCGACGGTAGAAGCATTAGCGACTGCACCGGAAGAAGAAGTGTTAAAAAGCTGGGAAGGGCTAGGCTATTACTCACGTGCACGTAATCTACAAGCAGCGGCGCAACAAGTGGTAGAGCGTCATGAAGGTATTGTACCGAATACACCAGAAGAAATCTCTGCCCTTAAAGGAATAGGCCCGTATACTGCGGGTGCAGTGCTTAGTATTGCTTATGGTGTTCCTGTTCCAGCCGTAGATGGTAACGTGATGCGTGTATTATCGAGATACTTCTGCTTAGAAGATGATATTGCTAAGGGGCCTACACGGGTCAAAATGGAAGTGCTCGCTAAAGAGTTAATTCCACGTGGTCGTGCTTCGGATTTCAATCAAGCGTTAATGGAACTTGGAGCTATGGTATGTACGCCCAAATCTCCGGGTTGCCTTACCTGTCCGGTGATGAAGCATTGTGAAGGACGAATGAATGGGATGGAGCTTATATTGCCGATCAAAACCAAATCCAAACCTCCACGTCCTGAACATCGTTTACTCGCTCTGGTTGAAGGAACAGGAGAACGCGCAGGACAAGTATTGATTCGCCAACGTCCAGCTACAGGATTACTTGCACGCATGTGGGAGTTGCCTCATATTCTTGCAGACGATTCCAAAAAAGCAGGTGCAGGTGCAGACTTGCCGGATACAGATGCAATGAAGCGCTTAACCTATGGGATTCATAACGAAGGAGTAGATATCCAACCGCTAGAGCCGTGGATTACAGAAGAGCATACGTTTAGCCATATCCATTGGACGATGCGTGTATTCCGCTGTCGTGAAGCTGGAGTCTCTGCTACAGGGCAACAATCAGAACCTACTGTTCGTTATACAAGTTCGGCGACACAGCCGTTAGAAGCGTCACAAGGCGCTTTGAAAGAGATCGATCCTTTGGAATATGAACAAGCTACATTAGAACTCAAATTATCAGGTTCAACACCAAGCAGTCTACAGAAAATCCAAAAACAACTTCACCTTGATGATACATTGGCAGTAGAACAACAAGAAGCGGTTGCTGAACATCCAGAAGTTTATGAAGCTGTTCCAAGTACACTGGTGGGTGAAGCTTTTGCTTACGATTATCGCTGGATTACCGCAGGCGATATGAAAAACTATGCGTTCCCAAATCTATTTCTCAAAATTCTGCAACAGCATTTTGCCCAGTAAAAAGGAGCGATATAGCCATGATATCGTTAGAGGAAAGTGAACAATCATTAACCGAGCATGAATGGCAGACATTTGCTAACAGTATAGACTATCCAATTCCAGAATCGTTCAAAGACTTCTATCTACAGCATAATGGAGGTTATCTAGAACCGTTATTTGTAGATGGGGAAGAATATGCGCCTTTGATTCATGGATTTATGCCTATTACGTATGGTTCACTAACGATAGAGCAATTAATGATAGATATGCAGTATGCGTGGGATATTTTGCAAGAAGTCTGTATTCCATTTGCTTCTGATGCTGGAGGTAACAGCTTTTTGTTACGAATAGTGCCTCAACACTATGGAGAAGTTGTTGTCTGGCTAGAGGAAGAGGAGTCGATCATTCCTTGTCGTCATTCTTTTGCCGAATTGCTAGAGGATCTGCCTTATTATTAGTTATGACTGATTGTTAAAGCTTGATAGTGATATCATAAAGTATAGTTACAACGAGAATATAGCGTACAGTAGAGATTCAGTGGTGTACGCTATTTCTGTTGCAAATACAAAAGCAAGAAAGTGAAAGTTTTATTCTACGGTGTATTTTATAGTAAAGACATACTACATAGACATATAATATTTGGAGATAGTGGAGGTCAACGATTATGAAACCTAAAGAATTAGGAGCGTTACTGTTATTGGGTGCTCTCTGGGGAGCCTCATTTATATTTATACGAATAGCCGCACCTGTATTGGGACCGATCTGGCTGATTGATTTACGTGTATGGATTGCAGGTATTGTACTACTTATCTATGCGCTTATTGTACGCAAATTGCCTGATTTTAAAAAGGAATGGAAATATTATCTGATGTTGGGTCTATTAAATGCGGCTATTCCTTTTTCACTTATTGCGTATTCAGCTGTTCATCTTAATGCTTCTTTAACAGCTATTTTGAATGCTACAACCCCCCTTTTTACAGCGATTGTAGCTCGCATCTGGTTAAAAGAATATTTATCTGTTCGTAAAGTGATTGGTATTCTGATTGGACTTGTAGGTGTGTGTATTCTGATGGGTTGGAGTTCAGTTCCCTTTACTCTAGAAGTATGGTTGTCGATCGGTGCTTCGCTAACAGCGGCGTTATTTTATGGCATTGGCAGTGTGTATACGAAACTTACCTTTACCAATACACCGGCTCTTTCGTTATCGATCGGGCAACAGCTAGCAGCGGGAATTATTCTTATTCCTTTAAGTGTAGTGACTGTACCGACAGCAACGATTTCGCTAACGGTGATGATCGCTGTATTAGGGTTAGCAGTGTTATGTACGGCTATTGGCTACCTGTTATATTTCTATCTCGTGGAGCATGTCGGCCCAACCAAAACAGTAAGTGTAACTTTTTTAGTTCCGCTATTCGGTATTTTCTGGGGAATCTTGCTCTTAAATGAACATATTACTTTAGGAACGATTGTCGGGTTGATCGTGATTTTTATAGGTGTTATTTTGATGAATGGTGTACAGAAGACCAAGAAGATCAGAGTATAAAGAATACAAAAAAAGCCCTTTGGAATATAAATACTCCAAAGGGCTTTTTGATACTTCTATTGTAAAAGGGTATATTCTTATTTTGCAGCAGCGTAACGTTTGTTTACTGCATCCCAGTTGATTACATTCCAGAAAGCTGCAATGTAGTCAGGGCGTTTGTTTTGATATTTAAGGTAGTATGCATGTTCCCACACATCAATACCAAGTAATGGAGTAGCACCTTCCATAACCGGGCTATCTTGGTTAGGAGTACTTGTTACTGCCAATTTGCCATCTTTAACAACTAGCCAAGCCCAACCGCTACCAAAACGAGTAGTTGCTGCTTTAGCGAAGTCTTCTTTGAATTTCTCAAATCCGCCTAGTTCGCTATCGATTGCTGCTGCGATATCACCAGTAGGTGCGCCGCCAGCGTCAGGTCCGATAATTTCCCAGAAAAGACTGTGGTTGTAATGTCCGCCACCGTGGTTACGAACTGCTGTACGAATACCTTCAGGTACGCTGTCCAGGTTGCTGATCAATTCTTCTAAGCTTTTGCTTTGCAATTCAGGAGCACTTTCCAAAGCGGTATTCAGACTAGTCACATATGTGTTGTGATGACGGTCATGGTGAATCATCATCGTTTGTTCGTCGATGTGTGGTTCCAGAGCGTTGTTAGGGTACGGTAATGCTGGTAATTCGAATGCCATTGTAAAATACCTCCCAGAATTTAGAATTCAGAAACGAAAGTTAGCAGAAACAATAAGAAAAATAGTATTCAACTTAATGACAACTGCTAAAAACCGTTCCCTATGTAAATAAACATATTACTCTCTATATTAAACCGTATATTTTTGACTAAATCAACTTTTATGTTTAGAAAGTTGATGTGGTGCGGGTTCCGAGCGATTTATTTTATTTTAATATATAGAAGTAATAGAAAGAAATAAAGTCGAAAATGCACGAAATATGACAAAAAGTATAGTGAGGCTACTAAAGTAGTGTTATACTATATTTTGTCCCGCATACAACTTTAATTGAAGATATAATAATTGTCGTGAATATTTATAAGCGTTTATTTATAAATATAATTTGATATCCTTTAATTACCAAATTATGTTTAAAGTGGAACCGATAGGTGAAAAACAGAGTAATTAAGCGCTTTCAAAAGAAAATTGGTGTAATCTGGCGGAAATTGTGGTTTAATTATCGTTGAGGTTATATTCTGCACATTTTTGCAGTTTTTTGTTGTCTTTTGGTCGATGTGTACTATAGGATTTTATGCAATCCTTTATCGTTGGACGCAACGCTTCTATAAGCGAATGTCCTTCTTTTTGTTTTTTTATAAGGGTGTACTTAATCAAGCTGATGAAAAGGGAGTTTGGAGTATGAATGTTCGTTCCTTTAAATTAAGTGATTTGAGTCTCGTTACAGAACTCTTGCAGGTGGCTTTATCTGAAGAATGTTACGAGAACACGATGGGACCGTTCGCCACACAATTATCATGGGATTCCGAGCTAATCGTAGTAGCGGAACAAGGCGAAGAGATTGTTGGTCTATTAATCGGTACAATCGATCGGAATTTTGGTTGTTATTACCGCATCGCTGTACATCCTGATGTTAGACGCAGAGGTGTAGGTACGGCACTTGTCAAAGCTATGGAACAACGTTTTGAGCAACGCAATGTCAGTGGCATTATGGTCGCTGGCGATGAGCACAACAAGGCTGTATTACCACTTTACGAAGCAATGGGATATGGAGAAAATAAAGTCTTGAAGACTTTTGACAAACTCAGTATCGTTGCTGTTCATGCGTAAAGTTTAGAGAGAAGAATTTTATGTAATATCCACATATGAGCACATCTTGCCCTCCGAAACACGGATGGGAATAAAGATGTGCTTTTCTATATTTAGGAAGAATTTAAGGTATAATAAACATAATGTAAGATTTTAAATGAGGTGTATTATGTATTGGCGGGAATGGCTCAAGACGATGGTCTTGGCATTAATCATACTCGGCATATTGAATAGTTGGGTATTTAATATATCAACAGTCAAAGGACAGTCGATGCAGCCAACTCTTGTACAGCAAGAACGGTTGTTTATCAATAAATTAATCTATAAATTTCATACACCGGCACGTGGAGATATTATTATTTTGCATGATCCTATATTGAGTGCAAGCCCCAGCTCCAAATTGTTAGTGAAACGAGTCATTGCTATCGGCGGAGATACGATTGAGATTCGTAACCACCGAGTATATATCAATCAGATTGAACAGCAGGAAACGTATATTGATACCGATATAGGAGATGAAGATCACAAGCCGATGATAGTGCCAGAAGGGCAATATTATGTCATGGGTGATAATCGTCATGAAGGAATGAGTAAAGACAGTCGTATTTTTGGTACGATAGCTTTAACGCAGATTGTCGGGCGTGCCGATTTTATTATATGGCCTTTATCCAAATGGGCATTTTTATAGAACATATTATAGGAGGTGACAGTGCATGACGCAGCAAGAAGTATTACAACAAACAACAACCAGATGGGAACAGCTCAAGCTTGAAATCAAGCAGGCTGCGCCATCGCTGGGCATAGATGATGTAGGCTTTACGACAGCAGATCCTTTTTTGTATTTAAAAGGAGTCTTAGAAGAGCATCGTCGTAAAGGGCATGAATCAGGTTTTGAAGAACCGGATATTGAGAAACGTATTCACCCGAGCTTGGCATTAGATGGAGCAAAGTCGATTATAGCGATATCTGTTACCTATCATTCCAAGATGGAAAACCCGCCTAAGTCAGAACCCGGACAATATCGAGGCATTATGGCACGTTCAGCATGGGGCAAAGATTATCATTATGTACTACGTGATCGGATGCAGCGTTTAGAAGATTTTATTCGGGAAAAGGTACCGGAAGTTCGAATAGAAAGTATGGTAGATACCGGGGTGTTGTCAGATCGCGCGGTGGCTCAGCGTGCAGGGATCGGTTTTTATGGTAAAAACTGTGCTGTGATTTCACCTACATTAGGTTCATGGATATTTCTAGGTGATATGATCACGGATATTCCGTTTCCACCCGATACGCCAGTTACTGAAGATTGTGGAACATGTACCAAATGTATAGATGCTTGTCCAACAGGAGCATTAGTAGGTCCCGGACAATTGAACTCACAAGTCTGTGTTTCTTTTCTAACACAGACTAAAGGCATGTTATCTGATGAACATATGCGTAAGATCGGAAATCGATTGTATGGTTGCGATACCTGCCAGATTGTATGTCCCAAAAACAAAGGCAAGAACTGGAATCATCAAGAAGAACTTCGCCCTGATCCAGAAAAAGCCAAGCCATTATTATTACCGATACTTGATCTCAGTAATCGAGAATTTAAAGAACAATTTGGTGATACTTCTGCGGCATGGCGTGGCAAAAAGCCCATTCAACGCAATGCAGTTATTGCGCTCGGGAATTTCCGGGACAAATCGGCTGTGCCGAAGTTAACCGAATTACTACATCGTGATCCTAGACCAGAGCTCAGAGGAACAATCGCATGGGCGCTTAGCCGAATAGGTGGCGAAGATGCGCTACAAGCAGTGATCCATGCGCTCGCCAAAGAAGTAGAGCCTGAAGTCACGGAACGTTTGCTCCAAGCCAAAGCTATACTTGAAGGAGAGATCGCAGAATGATTTCTTTGTATTACGATGAAATTAAGGCGCCTACAGGAACAATAACGCTAACATCGTCACTTCACGGGATATGCCGTTTAGATTTTAAATCTTATGCCGATAATAAAGATAAGATGGCGATTTGGGCAAAGCGCTGGTATGGAGAGCATGAGTATATATATTCGCCTGACCATTTACAGTCAGCCGTACAGCAGTTACATGAATATTTTGCAGGAGAGCGGCAAATATTTGAGTTGTCGTTTGATTTGCAAGGTACTGATTTTCAGCGTCTGGTCTGGCAAGGGTTACAGACTATTCCTTATGGAGAAGTCGTTTCGTATAAATGGATCGCTCAGCAGATTGGCCATCCTACAGCAGTACGAGCCGTTGGAGGCGCTAATAATCGTAATCCAGTACCGCTGCTTATTCCATGTCATCGTGTGATTGGAATGAATGGACAAATGGTCGGTTATGGTAGTGGTCTACCACTGAAAGAATGGTTGTTGAATCTGGAAGGGTATCCTATTGAACCTGTGCTATTTGAATTGAAATAGAGCTCATATCCTAATATCGGTAAAGGAGACTTCCCATGAGGTACGTAAACATCGATAAAGTAGAGACAGGGCAATATTTAGGCAAAGCGATTTATTCAGGTAATGGAGCGATTCTATTGTCTGCTGGTGTACAACTGACCGTCTATATGATTAATACGCTCAATCGGATCGGTGTCACGATGTTGTATATTCAAGATGAGAACTTTGCTGATATTGAAATGGAAGAGGTACTCAGCGAAGCGACCAAACAGATGATGATTCGTGAAATGAGTGATACGTTCGATGCTGTTCGTTCCGGTAAAGAGTGGAGTCCGAATAAAGTAGCTTTTAGTATTGAACAATTGCTTGAAGATATTACAAGTATGCGTGAAGTACAGGTGCAATTAACTGATATCAAAACAAATGATAATGTGCAATATGTACATGCGATGAATGTCTGTCTTTTATCCGCTATGATGGGTATGAATATGGGACTTAATCAACATCAACTGAAAGATTTAGCAACAGGGGCTTTACTGCATGATGTCGGTAAATTTTCAAAGATAGCGGAAGATGATCTGGAGATTGGTTCCAAAAACCATCATACATGGCGTGGATTCGAACTCATCAAAACCAAGCGAGAATTCAACTTAATGATTGCTCATATTGCGCTTCAACATCATGAACGAATGGATGGCAAAGGCAAGCCGCGTGGACTTAATGAAGAAGAAATTCATGTGTATGCTCGTATTGTAGCCACAGCGAATACTTATGATAATCTGATTACATCCAAAGACAACGGTGGACAGGGATTATTGCCTCATCAAGCTTGCGAAGAAATGATGGCTCAATCGGATCGTATGTTAGATCATGATGTGTTAGTAGAATTTACACGTATTATCTCGGTGTATCCTAATGGTACAGGTGTGCGATTATCAAATAAAGAAACAGGTGTGATCGTCAGACAACATCGTGGCTTACCCGGTCGTCCGGTGGTACGCATTGTAAGCGGAAGTGGTGGCGATCTAGACGTTAAAGAAATTGATCTGGCGAATGCAACGACTACATTTATTGAAGCAGTTATGATGTAACTTCTAACGATTGAAAATGTTTGCTAAGCCGATCACGGAAATGGTATGATAAATGCTGTTCCTGCCTTTATCGGTTAAGGGCGTAGTGTACCCTTTTACAAGGAACTTCACACTATAATTCATCTACAGGGGTGGCAGTTATGACGTGGTTAAACTGGGTCATTCCAATCGTGACTTTGATTGTCGGTCTGATTGGCGGCTTTTTTATTGGTGCATATTATTTGCGCAAACAGATGGAAAAAATGCAAAACGATCCAGCAGCTTTGCAAAAAATGGCGAAGCAAATGGGTTACAACCTGAATGGTAAGCAGATGCAACAAGCTCAACAAATGATGAAAAATAATCCACAAGGTGGCAAAGCGCCTAAAGCTAAAATGCCTCCTATGGGTCGCGGAAATACAGGTAAACGCAGAAGATAAGCAAGTAGCATCACAGGGATCAGGTCCATAAAGACCTTGTAATGGGAAGAGGAGGTCACTATGGCTGGTATCAAAGATTATACTAATCTTGAAGTCGGTGAAAACCGTGCACAGATTGAAGACCATATCCGTCAGATTTTGAAATTGATCGGAGAAGATACAGAACGTGAAGGTTTGCTTGATACGCCTGCACGTGTTACTCGTATGTACGAGGAGATTTTTGCTGGTTATAGCGTAGATCCTAGAGAAGCGCTAGGTGTAACTTTTAACGAGAATCACGAAGAAATGGTTATCGTTAAAGACATTGTCTACTACAGTCAATGTGAGCATCATATGGCTCCTTTTTTCGGCAAAGTGCATATCGGTTATGTACCTAGCGGTAAAATTGCAGGCTTAAGCAAATTCGCTCGTCTGGTCGAAGCTGTCAGTCGTCGTCTACAAGTTCAAGAACGTATTACTTCTCAAATCGCAGATATATTGGTAGAAGTACTTGATCCAACAGGCGTTATGGTTGTGGTTGAAGGCGAACATCTATGTATGTGTGCACGAGGTGTTAAAAAGCCAGGTAGCAAAACGATCACTTCCGCAGTTCGCGGTGGATTCCGTACAGATGCACCATTACGTGCTGAATTTTTAGCATTGATTAAAGACTAAATATGAATAAAAAACAAGACGCCTACTTACTAAATAGAAGGGGTCTTGTTTTTGTTTATTTTAGATAGATGTATATTTAGAAAGTATAAAATATGTTACACTTAATAAAGTCATTTTGTAATCAAGGAGTTGTAACATATGCCCGACTGGCATCTTAAAGATAGATTAAATCATGTTTACTTGGCAGAAATAGTATCAATGGTAGATTCTGATACAGATAATCTTCATAAGTTAGGATGGCAAGTCGAATTTGACTGGTCGATATATTGCCAAAGCAACAATGACTATAACGCTTATAAGCTTCTTTCTATACATAGTTCTTACATACAAGGTGCAATAGCATATCGTGATAATGATGATCATGTATATGTTGATTTGTTAGAAAGCGCTCCTCAAAATCGTTATCGTTTTAAAGATCGTATTTTTGTGAATGTAACAGATGTTCTTCTGGGACAAGCTTGTTTATACAGTCAATCTATAGGATATGATGGGTTCGTTTCATTTGTTCCTAAAAACGAATTAATCAGATATTATCAACAACGATTCAATGCAAAGTTTATTGGAAATAGTCAAGGTATGTACTTAGATGATATTGATGCAAGAAGGATAATAGAGTTATACTATTATTAAAGGAGATGATCTGATGCTAAGAAACAAATTAATTAAATTGAATGAAGCTTCTTTGCAATCGATTCATCATACTAATCAAAATATACGTCGTGTAAAGAATGTGACTCAAACATGGAGCACTACTTCAAAACCAACAGTGATGATTAAACCTGCTTCTGCTAAGCAATTAGTAGATATGAATGTAGGCATGAGAGCTATTCGCCAGAGTATGAAAGAAGACCTTGGACAAAAACAATATGATGCCCGTATGCAAAGTAATCGGGAATGGTTTGAACAATATACTGCAATTCAAGTTCGTTCTTGATGATATAACAAGGTAAAAGTGATTATTCAAAAATGGTGGAAATGATGCCAAATGGCGTTGTGTCCACCATTTTTTTATGTAGAGGACATATAGAAACTGATATAATACAATGATTAGAATCAAGCAACTGAAGTGGAGGAATCATGATGTCAGCAGACAATCATCGGCATTCTATCCCTACATTAATCGATGTGCCTGTAGGTTTGGAACAGGCGGTATGGGTAGAACGACTATTGGTAGAGCAAGGAGAGTCAATATTAGCACCATTAGCATGGGAAGAGTTAATGTGTCGTCAAGTGGGGCAAGGGCATCCTCCTGTGATTCATCTCTGGCGACATACAGATGGTATGGCGATTGGTCTGCGTGATCGGCGATTGACGTATGCTACACAAGCAATGGAACAATTTCGGCAACAGGGTACATCGGTCTGTGTACGTCCTTCAGGTGGTGCGGCAGTTCCTTTACATCCCGGTATTTTGAATCTATCGATTATACTCCCTAATCCTAAGCGCAATATTAGTATTCATCGTGATTTTCGCTTTATGGCGGATTGGATCAGTCGAGCAGTCGATCCGTGGAATACACATGCTCATGTGGGTGAGATCGAAGGAGCATTTTGTCCGGGAGATTATGATGTGAGTATTGCTGGACGAAAGTTCTGCGGTATAGCTCAGCGTAGACAAGCCAAAGCCTATATTATTACGGCTTTTATTATTGTAGAAGGCCGTGGAGATGAATTGTCCGCAGGGATTCGGCGCTTTTATGATCTGGCAGTAGGGGAGCAGGACAAAGGATATCCTGTTGTACAACAAGGCACGATGGGCAGTCTATCTGAGTTAGCGCAAGTACCCGATGTAACTTCATATACAGAGCAATTAAAATCTATTTTAGCAGAAGGTCAATCGATTGAAATGATCAAGGAACAGACTTTATTTTCACCACAAGATATTCAACAGATGGAAGAGTACTTGATCCAGCGATATGACGAATAGAGAAGCGAAGTAGAAGTGAATTAAGAACGGGATTGAATAAGAAAAGAGGTCTATCATGCAATTACGCAAAGTGAAAATCGTAGGAACCGGTAAATATTTACCGAAGCGTGCAGTAACCGATGAAGAATTGGATCAGAAGCTAGGAGTACAAGCAGGTTGGACGCACAAAGCGACAGGTGTGGGCACCAGATATTATGTGAGTGAAGGTGAGACAGCTTCGATGATGGGCGCACAAGCGGCGCAAGATGCTTTGGATGCAGCAGGTCTTACATTTGCAGATATGGATTGTCTCGTATGTACAAGTGGAACCAAAGAACAGCCATTACCAAGCACAGCGGTATTTATCCAGCAAGCGATGGGACAAGAAGAGTCAGGTGTGCCTGCTTTTGATATTGATGCGACCTGCTTAAGCTTTTTGGTCGGCTTGGATACGATGTCTTATCTGGTAGCCGCAGGACGATATCGGTATGTTCTTTTGGTAGCTACAGAGATTGCATCGGCAGGGCTTAATTGGGAAAATAAAGAAAGTGCAGCTTTATTCGGAGATGGAGCAGCCGCTGTGATTATTGGTGCATCTGCGCCAGAAGAGTCTGCTCGAATTATACATACTTCGCTTCAAACCTATAGTAAAGGCGCACGTTATTCCGAAATTCAAGGTGGAGGTACACGATTACCTGCTCATCTGCAAAAAGATCTAGCAGAATCCTTTTTATTTTTTATGGATGGACAGAAAATCTTCCGCATGGCTTCCCGATTATTACCTGACTTTATCGATCAATTGTTAGAGCAATCTCATACCAAAATGGAAGATTTCAAATTGGTTATTCCTCATCAGGGTAGTGCTATGGCAATGCGCCTGATACGCAAAAAGTTAGGCATTAGCAAACAACAATTTCTCGATATCACTCTTAATCATGGGAATACGATAGCTGCCTCTATTCCGATGGGCATTCATGAAGCGATTGTACAAGGAAGAATAGAACGTGGCGATCGCATTCTATTAATGGGAACAGCGGCAGGATTATCATTAGGAGGAATGGTGCTTGAGTACTGAGCCAGTCATACCACAACAGATATTGATTACAGGTGGACGTGCTCCTGTAGCGCTTGAGTGGGCTCGCCTTTTGCATCGTAACGGTCATTATGTCTATGTGGCTGAAAGTAGTAGGTATCATCTGTGCCGTGTATCGAGTGCTGTGGTGGAAAGCTTTCAAGTGCCGCCGCCCCGCCAACAACCGCAATTATATCTGTCTGCATTAGAGCAATTGATTATAGAGCATCAGATCGATCTTTTGCTCCCGACATGTGAAGAGATTTTTTATATTGCGCAAGGTCTGGAACGATTGCAAAGGGTTTGTCGAGTGCTTACACCTTCGCTCTCTACACTGCATACTCTGCATCACAAAGGAAAATTTATTGAACAAGTGATAATGAATAATCAAGTCGCTCCGAACACTTTCTCGGTAGCAGAGCCTTCAACAGACTCTTATGATTATTCGGTGCCTGATGCAGAAGGTCATACATTTGTGCGGAAACCGATTTATTCTAGATTTGCATCGCGAGTGATTATGCCGTGGGAACCCAGACGTATTATAGCTTCAAAAAAGCAAAAGACTACAGCAAATACAATGATAACAACAGAAACAACAGCAATGAATAAACAATATGAATCATCAGCTTGGATTGCTCAACAATATATCAAAGGGAAAGCGGTTTGTACCTATAGTCTCGTGCATAAAGGTATCGTGATCGCACATGCTACGTATACAAGTAACTATAGAACATCACGTACAGGAGCGAGTGTATATTTTGAAGCTATAGAGCATAATAAAGCGTACGAGTGGGTATGCCAATTTGTTCAAGGGATACCTGTAGAGGATCAACATCCATCTAATACTGCTTTTTGTGGACAGATTAGTTTTGATTTTATTGAAGAAGATTCGACAGGCATTCTATATCCGATTGAATGTAATCCACGAACGACCAGTGGGATTCATCTTTTTCAACACCAAGATACAATGATTCAAGCATTGCTAGATCCTGAGTCAATAGCGCAAAGTGGTCAAGTAATTATGCCAGCCGTAGGAACAGCTAGAGTATTGACGTTACCGATGTGGATAGCAGGCATCAAATACAATCGGGATTGGCAAGCTTGGAAAAACTGGTGGAACAGTCTACAAAGGGCGACAGATGTGGTATATCAGGCAGACGATCGCAAGCCATTTTGGGAGCAATTTCGATTAGTCGCTCAAGCGTTGCGAACTTGTCGTACAGAGCGTATTTCACTGACTGAAGCATTAACCCATGATATCGAATGGAATGGAAAGGAGAGCTTATGACCAGAGCATTAATTACCGGGGCAACAGGATTTTTGGGTGGATATCTAGCCAGACGATTAGTTGAACTAGGCTGGGATGTTCATGGAACAGGGCGAGATGAAAGCCGTGGACAAGCATTAGAACGTATTGGCGTACAGATGAATTATTATGATCTAGGAGATGCAGAACAAGCGATAGAAGCTTGTAAAGGACAAGATATCGTTTTTCATTGTGCTGCATTGTCTTCGCCGTGGGGTAAATATCAACAATTTTATCAAAGCAATGTAAAAGCCACTCAACATATTGTTGATGGTTGTATTCGGCATGATGTCCAGCGATTGATTCATGTGTCTACACCCAGTATTTATTTTGATGGCAAAGCTCACTACGGGATTCGAGAATCCGATCCTTTACCTCGTAAGTCAGTCAATCATTATGCGGCAACCAAATTATTAGCTGAACAGATTGTATTGCAAGCTTATAAAAAGCAAGGTTTAGCTTCAATTATGATTCGTCCGCGTGCGATTTTTGGACCGATGGATCAGACGTTATTTCCACGGTTATTAGAAGTCAATCGTCAATCCGGTGTGCCACTATTACAAGGGGGGTGTGCGCCGATAGATCTGACCTATGTAGATAATGTTGTCGATGCAATGTTACTAGGTGTAAAAGCACCGCAGGCAGCGCTAGGTCAAGCATACAATATATCCAATAGTGAACCGATTGCGTTTGTCGAATTGTTGTCGCGTTTATTTGAACGCTTAGATATACCTTTACATACTCGAAATGTACCTTATTCGGTAGCCCATCTGATCGCAGGAGGAATGGAAGCTGTGTATCGTCTATTCCCAGCGCTAGGCGAGCCTCCATTGACTCGTTATAGTGTAGGGTCGATTGCGGTACCTCATACACTGGATATCTCGTTAGCACAGCAACAATTAGGTTATATGCCTCGTATCAGTGTCGATCAAGGGTTGGAGCGATTTGCAGATTGGTGGTGTGCTCAATGATCACTTCAACAGCAGTGCAATTATGGATCGGAGCAGCTGGATATTGTACTCATCCTGAATTTTTGACATTACAAGGTGGTTCGTTACGAGCGGTGTCATTTCCAGCAGGGTTTGCTTATATTCAGCATCCTGAGCACGGGTATATCTTATTTGATACGGGATATAGTGCGCGCTTTTTTGAAGAAACAGCCACGTTACCACAATCGTTGTACCGTTATATTACACCGGTGATTTATCAGGAAGAGGACTCGGTCATTTCGCAATTGGAAAAGCAAGGCATTATGGCAGATCAGATTAGGTATGTGATCTTGTCGCATTTTCATGGAGATCATATTGCTGGAGCAAAAGACTTTCCGCAAGCAACATTTATATACCTTTCCGAATCGTATCAAGCGGTCAAGGATTTGAGTTCGATCCGAGCGGTTAAAGCAGGATTTCTAGCAGGTTTATTGCCGGATGATCTCACCGAACGCTCGCGTGTGTTGCATCGATCAGATTCCCAACCGTTAACCTCATTGCTATATAGTCATCTTGTACATGATGTATCCCGAGACAACGATCTGATTACACAAGAATTTCCGTGGAAAACGGGGTACGATATATTGGGAGATGGAAGTCTGATTGCTATTGAATTGTCTGGTCATGCAGAAGGGATGATCGGATTATTGGTATCGACAACCAATGATGATTATTTGTTATGTGCGGATACCGTATGGTCTAGTACCGCTTTTACTGAGAATCGTCCGCCTCATTTTCTGGCAGGTATGATTATGTCAGATCGTCAGCAATATAGGCTTAATCTCCAAAAATTACGTCAGTTGCACCTCTCATCTCCATCTATTCGGATCGTGCCTAGTCATTGTAAACAGGCATTACAGCAGTGGGGAGGGCGATGGTTGTGAAAAGATTAAGCGAACTCACCAATACGATGCGTATCCTTTATCATTATGTATGTACTCGTTATCGTAAAGGTTGGAATAGTCGAGCAGAGCTTGAGCAATGGCAAGAAAAGAAAATTATCAAGCATGTGCGTTATATACGGCAACAATCTCCTTTTTATCAGCAATTGTGGCAAGGGATAGCTGATGATCAGTGGCGTGACTTTCCGTTGATAGATAAGTCGATAATGATGGAGCATTTTGATCAATTGAATACGCGGGGTATTGCCAAAAGAGAAGCGATGGATATTGCCGATCAAGCAGAGCAGACACGAGATTTTGAACCTACTTTGCAAGGAGTGACTATCGGACTGTCTTCAGGTACATCGGGTAATCGAGGGTTATTTCTAGTAAGTCCCCAAGAACAAGCACAATGGACAGGGACCGTGCTTGCCAAGTTGTTACCCGGTGGTATTCGGCAACCTGAGAAGATTGCGTTCTTTTTGAGAGCGAATAGTAATCTGTATGAATCGGTACAAAAAGGAAAACTGCAATTTTGTTATTTCGATCTATTGGTACCGATCAAAGCGCATATTGAGCAGCTTGAACGATACCGTCCGAGTCTATTGATTGCGCCTGCTTCCATGTTGCGTTTATTAGCAGAGCAGCAATTATCAGGCTTATTAACGATAGAGCCCCGCAAAATCATTTCGGTGGCAGAAGTACTAGATCCTTTGGATCGTCAATATATTGAATCTGTTTTTATGCAAAAAGTACATCAGGTGTATCAGTGTACAGAAGGTTTCCTCGGAGCCACGTGCGAATATGGTAATCTGCATCTGAACGAAGATATTGTACATATTGAGAAAGAAATGCTGGATCAGCAAAGCAGACGGTTTGTACCAATTATTACGGACTTCTCGCGGGTATCTCAACCGATTATACGGTATCGTTTAAATGATATTCTGACCGAAGCCGCAGAGCCTTGTCCTTGTGGATCACCGATGCTTACTATCGAACAGATCGAAGGACGATGCGACGATATCTTGTATATGACTCATCAGACGACAGCAGAAAAAGTACCGCTATTCCCCGATCTGATCACCAGAGCGATTATAGGAGCTTCCGCAGATATTGAACATTATCGTGTGATCCAGTATCAGATCAACCAACTGGAAATCAGTTATCGTCTTACTGGAAAAACAGATGATATAGCACATGATCAAGCTGTCGAAGCGCAAATCATCCATCGTATCCAGCATATCTGTGATACTTTACAAGCAGTTATGCCAGCGATTACCTTTACAGCATATGAGTTTACGCCCGGAATCATAAAGTTACGGCGAGTCGAACGAAAGTGGACGTTGTGAGTCAGTAGATAAGTAGCTCTATAGCTATTTTCTATATCGAAATGAAATAGGATCATTCTAAAATAAAGTAGTATATTCAGGCATAAAGTAGATAAAGGAGGATCTTATGTCCAACCAAGTAGAAGCGTCATTGGAACGCAAACGTATCGCTTTGGTGACAGGCACATCAAGTGGATTTGGATTGTTGATTGCGGTCTTATTAGCAGAAAAAGGAATTACTGTTATTGCTACAATGCGAGATTTGACACGCAACGTAGAACTGGCACGTATCGCTGAGCAAAAAGGAATCACTGACCGTATTCATTATATCCAGCTGGATGTGACCGATTCTTTATCTATTCAGATTGCAGTCACAACTATCCAACAGCAGTATGGAAATATAGACATTCTTATCAATAATGCAGGGTATGCTGTAGGTGGATTTATCGAACATGTACCGATGGAGACATGGCGAGCACAATTAGAAACGAATGTGTTTGGACTGATAGCAATGACTCAAGCGGTTCTTCCGATGATGCGTGAGCAAAAGCAGGGCTATATTATTAATATGAGTAGTGTAAGCGGGCTATCTGCTTTTCCTGGATATGCACCGTATGCCACTTCCAAATTCGCAATCGAAGGATTTAGTGAAAGCTTGCGTCATGAGGTGGCTGAATTTAATATCAAAGTGGTATTAGTAGAACCCGGTTCATACCGGACATCGATCTGGGAAAAAGGGCTAGCTGATATCCATACAGCACCTCATTCACCTTATCAATCTCGCTTAGAAGCAGTATTGCGTTATTCTCGTAAATCCGCAGCATCCGCTCCTGATCCGCAAGAAGTCGCTGATCTTGTCGGGAAAATTGTAGATAAGCGTTCTCCAAAGTTACGCTATGCTATTGGAGAAGGTTCTCACATTATGATCTGGGCACGCAAACTATTACCATGGCGTGTGCTTGAATGGGTGATCGGTCGAGCGTTGAAGTCTTGAATACTTTTAGAAATGTATCGTAAACATTTACTTGAAAATAGAAGAGTAAATGTAAAATATAGTATGATTAGAACTGGATATATCATGTAGAAATTAAAAATTTATTTGCTGTTCTAATATATCGGTTAGGTATATAACTACGAATAAAAAGGAATATCATTGAAAACCTATTCTGCCAAACAAGTTATTTCAGGAGATTCTATATTTATAAAGATGAAATAAACTTTTAATGATTTAACAGAGGTGAAAAATGAAAAGCGAAGACATCATTGAAGAAATTAAACTAATCAAATATCAATTAAAACTCATGAAAATGATGATAGATGGAGATCGTTATCCATATTTTATGTTTATAACAGATCATGATATTTCTGAAGAGAAAGAAAAACTATTGAGAAAGATTATACTTTTTTTAAAATTAAGACTAGATCAGAAGGAAGAAGATGATAGTGACTTATATACAGAAGATAAGGAATTATTAACTTCAATCTTTAAAAAAGCGGGATTATCTAGTGATGTATTATTTAGCACGCAAAAGCCTACATTTAATGAATTTAGCACATATGTAAAGTGTTTTTTAGGTGAAGATATCAATGTTACATATTTATTGATGAGTATGGAAAAGCAGTCTATGTTCATCCAACTATGTGATTCTTTATTAAAAGATATTTCTCACCAATAATAGACAAACAGCGCCATTCACCTTTAGATAAGGTATGAATGGTGCTGTTTGTGATATACCGATAATTATTTACTTGTAGTCTCTTTAGAAGTGGATGTTGTACCAGATGTATTTTTGCTACTGGAAGAAGATTTCGCAGCACTTCCAGTAACGGTCGGTGAACTGGAAGTGGAAGTAGTGCTATCTATTGCTCCATCATTTAAAAGCGGTTCATTATTAACGTCTTCTTCTTCCGCTAGATTCAGGCTACTTAAGAAATCTGAGACTTTGCGTAAATATTCTCGTGGATGTTCACGGAATTCCAGTTCATGATGAGCGCCTTGGATCACCCAGCTTCCTGAATCGGGATTGGTCTGATTGGCTGCAAGTTGCTCTGCTATCTGGTAAGGAGCTTTATCATCGTTTGTCCCATGAATAAAGAAAATAGGAAATGGATAATCTTCCTTTTTCACCTGTTGATATGGAATCTGGTTCAAGCTTGTTCCGTTAACAATAGGTAATAGAAATTCCAGAATTTCCAGCGATGGATGTCGTGGAAGATCCAACTGTTGCTGGATATTATAGTAGAGTGTATCCGGTTCTAATAAGAAGGTACTGTCCAAAATCATCGCAGTCACATCTTTTGTTTTGAGACCTGCTTGTAGAGCTGTACCTGCTCCCATCGAGAATCCCCAGACGACAATTTCTTGAGAACCTTTTTGTTTGGCAAGTTGAATCGCTCCGAGTAATTGTTGCGATTCTTTTTTACCACCTGTTGCGACTTCTTTGTTTGTTTTAGCGGCAAATCCATAATCAAACATAATCACATTAAAATTAAGCTTATGCGCATAATGAGCGAGATCGTACATCGGAATCCATGTTTCTTCTCGATTTGCACCATATCCGTGGCTAAACACAATCGTTTTGGACGATTTCTGTTCCGCTGGAATATACCAACCTTGCATCATCCGGCTGTCATCCGCTGCCGGGAATGTTACATCTTCGTAAGCCATTCCTTTTGCCTGCATTGGATTAGAGTAGACACTTGCTACTGTCGGATTAGACAGCACCCAAGCAATATAGGCATGCAGTGCCACAAAGCAAAACAGGAAAAAAAACACTATGGATAACACAAAAGCTACCACAACATGCTTTATTCGAATCTGTCTTGGTGAAACTACAGGAGGTGTCTCTTCTAGCTCAGACGAATGGGGCTTTGCATTTTTTTGCAAAGTACTGGACATCTTGCCCCTCCTAGAATTAAAAGTTTGTAGTTGTATCTCATCTTCATTGTTGCGTTAACCGATTTGATTCGACAATATCTACTTATGGTAAAAGTCTAGTTCAGCAAAGTCAATGTTAGATGATCGTCTTCTTCCTTATTATCGACGTATTTCTCTTTACGATTAGAGCTAGCTTCGATATAATTTATGTAACCAAGTTTCATTGAGTGAAACTTACAAAAATAGACAGTATTCGTTGTAAACAGATTCAAATGCGGAGGCGACAACAATGGAAGATCGCAAGTTGACTGTACGAGCAGTAGAACGTGCGTTAGACATATTACTGTGTTTTACCCGAACGAGCGATCTTGGACTCACCGAGATTGCTACGGAAATTGGATTACACAAAAGTACGGTACATCGGTTATTAGCTACGTTAGAAGAAAAAGGCTTTGTCATTCGCAATAGCAGTACAGATAAATACCGTCTAGGGATCAAAATCTGGGAGTTATCGACTCACCTATCACAAAACGATGACCCTGCGTTGTTATTGCTTGCAGATATGGAAGAATTGCGTGAGCAATTGGGCGAAACGATCAGTCTGTACTTGCGAGATGGAGATGAGCGCTTACGGATTCAAGCGGTGCAAAGTAATCAGGCGGTACGACGTGTTGCACCAGTAGGAGCACGGTTGCCTTTGACAGTAGGAGCATCCAGTAAAGTGTTAGTCGCTTTTTCCAGTAGTGAACAGCAAGAAGAACTGTTAAATAGTCCAGATTGGCCGCTTACCGTAGATGTTGAGCATTATCGTCAACAGCTTGCAGAAGTGCAGCGTAACGGGTATTCAACCAGTTATGAAGAGCGTGAACCGGGAGCCGCAGCGGTTGCTGTACCGATTTTTGATCGAACAGGAGCATTACGTGCTTCGCTATCTCTTTCAGGGCCTGTCAGTCGTTTGTCGATGGATAAACTGCATGAATATGCGCCAGTATTGATTCAAGCCGCGCAAGAGATGGGCTTTAAACTGCGTTGATATTTAATAATGCTACGATTACTCGGATAATTACGTAACGATATAGCTACAAGATGGATAAAATAGAGTTCATCATCATAAAAGCAATATAACGAACAGCGAATCTCCTAAGTGTTAGGAAGTTCGCTGTTTTTGTATACCAAAAAGGCTCCCGATTAAGGAAGCCTTTTTTTGGTAATGTATACTTTGAAAAGCGAAACGAAGGATAAATTATACCGTTTCACCTTTGTTAGTGTTTTGCATCATTTGACGAAGTACAGTTTGCAAGATACCACTGTTATGGTAGTAATCGACATCAACAGCACTATCCAGACGAGCCGTTACTTGGAATTCAAATGTTGTACCGTCTTCACGAGTACCTTTGACCGTAACTTGTTCACCTGGTTTAACATCATTGCTCAAACCAATGATATCAAAAGTCTCAGTACCTTTAAGTCCCATACTGCTCCAACCGTAACCTTCTTGGAATTGTAGTGGCAATACGCCCATACCTACCAAGTTACTACGGTGAATACGTTCAAAGCTTTCAGCGATAACAGCTTTAACGCCTAGCAAGAATGTACCTTTAGCAGCCCAGTCACGGGAACTACCTGTACCGTATTCTTTACCTGCGATAACGATCAAGTTCTGACCTTCTTCTTGATAACGCATCGATGCATCATAGATCGACATGACTTCATTGGTAGGAAGGTAAGTAGTTACGCCACCTTCTGTACCTGGAGCCACCTGATTACGAATACGGATATTTGCGAATGTACCGCGCATCATCACTTGGTGATTACCACGACGGGAACCATAAGAGTTGAAGTCTTTGCGCTCTACACCGTTTTCTTTCAAGTATTCGCCTGCTGGTGAAGAAGGAGAAATATTACCTGCTGGTGAGATATGATCGGTTGTTACCGAATCGCCAAGTAGTGCAAGCACGCGTGCGCTACGAATATCTTCGATATCTTTCATACCATCAGCCAGTTTTTCAAAGAATGGCGGATTTTGGATATAAGTTGATTTGTCATCCCACTCATACAATTCGCCTTCTGGTACAGGAATTTCATTCCAACGTTTGTTCGCTGTAAATACATGCTCATAACGGCTACGGAACATTTCTGGAGAAATGGATAAGCCGATCGCATCGCGAATTTCTTTCGCTGTAGGCCAAATATCTTTCAAGTATACAGCTTCACCTGTAGGATCATAACCGATAGGATCGTTTTGTAGATCGATATCAACTGTTCCTGCAAGAGCATAAGCCACAACCAGTGGAGGAGATGCTAGATAGTTCATTTTCACCTGAGCATGAATCCGTCCTTCAAAGTTACGGTTACCTGACAATACAGAAGCAACTGTTAGATCGTTATCTGCAATCGCTTGTCCTACTTCGTCTGGCAATGGACCGGAGTTACCGATACATGTTGCACAACCGTAGCCTGCAAGATAGAAACCAAGAGCTTCTAAATCTTTGTCTACGCCTGCTTTTGCCAGATATTCAGTAACGATCAAGGAACCTGGAGTTAAGCTTGTTTTTACATAACTAGGCACTTTCAATCCACGAGCTACTGCTTTTTGTGCAAGTAATCCAGCACCAAGCATAACGCTAGGGTTAGATGTATTCGTACAACTGGTGATTGCTGCAATAACAACTGCACCAGCACCCATTTGAGTTGTTTTACCGTTTGGATGACTCACTGTGATTTTCTCAGCGATCTTCTCATCAGACAATCCGTAACCGCCTGCTTCTACAGGAGTACGAACAGCACTACGGTAGCTAGATTGCATATTAGTCAATTCGATGCGATCCTGTGGACGTTTAGGTCCTGCAAGACTTGGTACAACAGAAGCTAGATCCAATTCAATCGTATCTGAGAATACTGGATCAGGTGTTTCGGCTGTGCGGAACATGTTTTGTGCTTTGTAATATGCTTCAACCAATTCTACTTGCTCATCAGCACGTCCTGTGTTGCGAAGATAGAACAAAGTCTCATCATCAACAGGGAAGAAACCAATAGTAGCACCGTACTCAGGAGCCATATTAGCTACAGTTGCACGGTCAGCAAGACTGATATTGCTTAGGCCTGGACCGTAGAATTCTACGAATTTACCAACAACGCCTTTTTTACGAAGCATTTGAGTAACAGTAAGCGCCAAATCTGTTGCTGTTGCGCCTTCGCTCAAGCTACCTGTTAATTTGAAACCAACTACTTCAGGCATAACGAAGTATAGCGGTTGTCCAAGCATACCTGCTTCAGCTTCAATACCACCAACACCCCAACCAACAACACCTAGACCGTTGATCATTGTAGTATGTGAATCTGTACCCACTAGGGAATCAGGGAATACTTGCAATTCGCCATCAACAGTACGAGTTGCTGCTACAGAAGCAAGATACTCCAAGTTTACTTGGTGAACAATACCTGTAGCTGGTGGAACAGCACGGAAGTTATCAAATGCTGTTTGTGCCCAACGCAAGAAGCGGTAACGCTCTTCATTACGTTCAAATTCAATATTCATATTATATTCAAGTGCATCAGGCGTACCGAATGCGTCTACCATAACGGAGTGGTCAATAACAAGGTCAACCGGTACTAAAGGATTGATCTGTTTAGGGTCGCCACCTGATTTTTTAACAAAATCACGCATAGCGGCTAAATCAACAACTACAGGTACACCGGTGAAATCCTGAAGCACGATACGTGCAGGAATAAATGGAATTTCTTTCTCTTCGCGACCTTCACTCCAGTTCGCAAGTTGCTTCACATGCTCTTCAGTAATCGCACGTCCATCATATTGACGAACAGCGGCTTCAAGTAGCACACGAATAGAGAAAGGAAGTTTGGAAATGTGTTCATAACCTTTTTCAGCTAAAGCATTAAGGCTGTAATAACGGTAAGACTGGTCTCTCACTTTCAGTTCTCGGCCAACAGAAAATGAATCTTTTGGTGACATAGATGCCCCTCCTCAAATAAAATACGGCTTACTTTTTGGATTTTGCGTTACAGGGAAAAATCCTCAACATTTTGGCAAATGATCTTCAAACGCTTGCTGGATAAAATTAGAAATGAAAACGGTTCAATTCATTACTATTCTATACTATTAAGCAACTAAAATCGAATTATTCAAAATGGAGAACGATAAAAATGTTTATAGTTTCACACAGTGAAACACAATTTCAAAAAGTAATTCTTGTATTAAGTATACCGTTTACATGGGAGGTAGTAAAGATGTTTTTGGAAGAAATTTACCTGGGAAATGAATGTATTTAAGTTATGAGAGAGGGAAGAATAGGATGAAAGTAAAACGAAAAAATAAAGTAGATGGTTATGATCTTAATTTTTAATAAACTCTTTGTTATAACAGCAGTATTCATTTTATTGTTTGTACTTTTACTTGAAAAATATAACCAGAAATTAATAGTTAAAGTTTCTATTTACTGTATAGTGTCATATACGTTTTGTAATAGTTATATAAGTTATTTATAATATGTTTTCTTTTATTTTGTAGTAATAGCATTAATTGATATAAATAGATATGCAATTTAATTTTAATTTTTGATGGATAATAATGAGGATATATACTTAAAAATACTTTTAAAAAATCTTTTATATAAGGAAGCGAAAAGTATATTATTAATTCCGCAATTTTTA